>JAFQLU010000035.1 GCA_017396465.1 Clostridia bacterium
GCAATGCGTGCGCATGAAAACATCGAAAATCCTTCGCTTCAGGACATCATCGAAACTGACCGCTGGGCAAGAGAATATGTTTTTTCCAATGTGCATAAACTACATTAAATGAAAGGAACCAAGAAAGGCATTTCTATGAACGTGCTACTAACAACAGTTGCGTCAATCGTGATTTTTGCCGTTATGATTTTTATTCATGAGTTTGGACATTTCATCGCCGCGAAGCTCACGGGCGTTCGCGTCAATGAGTTTGCTCTCGGCATGGGACCCAAGCTTATCAGCCGGAAAAAGGGAGATACCGTGTATAGCCTTCGCCTGATTCCCATCGGCGGCTTTTGTGCCATGGAGGGAGAAGATGAGGATACCGGCTCGGAGGATTGTTTTTCCCGGAAAAAACCGTATATCCGTCTGCTGATTCTGGTTGCAGGCGCATTTATGAATATTCTTTTGGGCTTTGTGCTCACCCTTGCCATGCTGATTCCTCAGGAAAGTTTTGTGGCGCCAAAGGTGGAACGCGTGGTTCCCGGTGGTGCGGCGGAAGCATCAGGTCTTCAGGCGAACGATATCATTCTTCGTGCCAACGGCCGCCGCGTGCATGTGATGGACGATTTATCCTGGGAGATTTCCAATAACACGGAAGAAAATTTTTCCTTGACGTTGGCGGTGAAAAATAACGGCGAAAAACGGGAAGTTACCATTCTTCCCGGGGAAGTGGACGGCAAAGTGAGCTATGGTATCATCCTGAAAACGGAGGACAACAACATATTAAAATCCTTCCGAAACGCCTTTTTCAAAACGGGGTTCTATAGCCGTGTGATTGTGGATTCCTTTGTGAATATGCTTCAGGGCAAGGTGTCCTTTTCCGAAATGTCGGGCCCTATCGGCATTGTATCCGAAATCGGAACGGCGGTGGAGGAAACCAGAAGCCACGGGTGGGAAGGCTTTCAGAATCTGATGTTTTTAACCATCCTGCTCACCATCAACTTAGGCGTATTCAACCTGCTTCCGCTTCCTGCGTTAGACGGCGGCAGAATCTTATTTGTACTCATCGAAATGATCAGAAGAAAGCCCGTGCCGGTAGAAAAAGAAGCCATTGTGCATTTTATCGGCTTTGCCATTCTCATTGCATTTTCCATCTTCATTGCCTTTAAAGATGTTTTGAGAATCTGGGGTTAAGATATGTGAGGTAACACCATGGGAAACATTCGAGTTTTAACGAAAAATATATCCGATAAAATCGCCGCCGGTGAGGTGGTGGAGCGGCCTGCATCTGTTATCAAGGAGCTTCTGGAAAATGCTGTGGATGCCGGTGCAACGCAAATTGCGGTGGAAATCAAAAACGGCGGCATTCCCTATATGCGCGTCACCGATAACGGGATCGGTATGTCGAGAGAAGATGTGGAGCTTTCCGTCATCCGTCATGCCACCAGTAAGATTTCATCGGAAGAGGATTTGACTAAAATTGCAACCTTGGGTTTCCGCGGTGAGGCGTTATCCTCTATCGCCGCAGTATCCCGTCTTGAAATATATACCAAAACAAAAACGGAAGATGTGGGCACTCACATGACCGCGCTAAACGGCGAGATTATAGACATCGCCGAAGCCGGTTGCCCCGATGGCACTACCGTTGTGGTAAGAGAACTGTTCTGCACCGTACCTGCCCGTATGAAATTCCTAAAAAAGGATTTCACCGAAGCGGGATACATAGAAGATATCGTGTCGCGCCTGGCACTGTCGCACCCGGAAATTTCCGTAAAATTTATCAATAACGGAAAAGATGTTATCTTCACGCCGGGAGATAATAAGCTTTCCTCGGCGATTTATGCGGTATACGGAAAAGATATCAAAAATGCCATGATTGAGGCAGACTATGAAAACCAGGGCGTTCGCGTGTCCGGTATGTGCGGCAAGGCATCTGCCTCCCGTCCTAACCGAAATATGGAAACCTTTTTCGTAAACGGCAGATACATCAAAAGTCCGCTTCTTGCAAGAGCCACGGAGGAGGCATATAAAAACGAACTGATGGTTGGAAAGTTCCCCACCTGCGTTTTAAATATCACCCTTTCTCCCGAACAGGTGGATATCAACATTCATCCCACCAAGCTGGAAGCAAAGTTTGCGGATGAAAAGAATGTGTATCACTGCGTATACTGGGCTGTGAAAAACGCCCTCTATGCTTCGGATTTCGTTCCGCAGGCATCGGAGCATAAAGCAATCAAGCCGCAGTATGTAAGGCCGGAAAATGTCCGTGATTTGTTCGTAAGAAAAGATGCAAAGCCCACGGAAATTCCGACTGAGACAAAGCCTGCTCCGAAGCAGGATGCAAAATCTGCTGTGCAGGAAACGCCGAAACCTGAACTGAAAAAGACGGAAGAACCGGTAAAGCAGAAGCCACAAAAAACGGAGCCTGTAAGCCCTGTTTCCCACACTCTGCGCGAAACAGACAATGCGAATAATAATACGACGGAACCGAAAACGCCGATTGCGATAAACGCACAGATTCCGGGTCTGGAAGAAAAACCGATGACTTCTGTACCAAAACCGAAAACAGAGTCGGTGCCGGAAATAAAACCGGAGGAAAAACCTGCGGAAGAAACACCGCAGTTGGGACAAACTCCTATCGAAACCAAAAAAGAACCGCCTGTGTACCGCATTGTCGGTCAGGTGTTTGCAACCTATATCATCGTGGAAAAAGACGGGCAGATGCTGATGGTTGATCAGCACGCCGCCCACGAACGCTTACGATATGAAAAACTGCTTCAGGAGTATCAGAACCGCGAAATCTCCACGCAGATGATGCTGTGTCCTGAAGTGATAGAGCTTTCTGCAACGGAATTTGCCTGCTTTACGGAGCATGTGGAGATGATTTCGGATTTAGGTTTTCAGGCTGATGAATTTGGCAATCGACAGATTATCGTCCGCGGAACGCCTGCCGGTGCAGGGGATTGCGACGCCAAAAGCACCCTGCTTGAAATCCTCGGTATGCTGGCAGAAGGCAGAAAGCGGATTGATGATGAATTAGCATCTAAAATGCTGTATCGCATTGCTTGCCGCGGCGCAGTAAAAGCAAACGCTATTTTATCGCATAGCGAAATGAAAATCTTACTGGACGAGGTCTTTTCCTTAAACGGTATCAACACCTGTCCTCACGGCAGACCCATCACCGTGGAATTCACCAAGTCCTTTATCGAAAAACAGTTTAAAAGGATTGTGTAAATGAATCAGGTAATTGTGATTGCCGGTCCCACCGCAACGGGCAAAACCGCCCTTTCGGTGCGGCTGGCAAAGGAACTGGGCGGAGAAGTGATTTCTGCGGATTCCGTCCAGATATATAAAAAACTCAATATCGGGAGTGCCAAGCCGACGAAAGAGGAAATGCAGGGCATTCCCCATCATATGATGGACTTTTTAGAACCGGGGGCAAATTTTTGCGTCGCGGATTTTTGCGCGCTTGCAAAAGAAAAAATCGATGAAATCCATGCAAGAGGAAAGCTCCCGATTATCACGGGTGGCACGGGGCTTTATATTTCTTCCCTGGTGCAGAACATCTCTTTCGCGGAGGAAAAAACGGAAAACACCGTACGGGAAAGACTATACCGTGAGCTTTCGGAAATCGGCGAAGAAGCCATGCATCAAAGACTTTCTGAAATTGACCCCGAAGCGGCAGAAAAGATTCATCCCAACAACACAAAACGCGTCATCCGTGCCATCGAAATCTATGAAACCACGGGCATGACTATGACGCAACAGAACGAAGCTTCCAAAAGCACGCCCTCTCCTTATGCGTTTATTTTAATTGCCCTGTCCTGCGAGCGGGAGCTTTTGTATGAACGGATAAACCTTCGTGTGGACAAGATGGAAGAGGCAGGCTTGTTTTCTGAGGTGAAAGAGCTTTTAGCCTCCGGCGTTTCAAAGGACGCCCAGTCTATGCAGGGCATCGGCTATAAAGAAGCGGTTTCTTATGTTGTGGGAGATATTACGAAGGAAGAAAGCATTGAGCAAATCAAGCAAAACAGCCGAAGATATGCCAAGCGCCAGCTGACCTGGTTCAAGCGCGAGCCATACCGTTGGTTTGATTGCTTATCGGACACATTACACGAAGACGTGAAAACCTATATCGGAGAAAACTTATGATGGATAAAGATGCCTATCAGGGCATGGTGGACGAAATTATATACGAAAATGAGGACAACGGCTATGCTATCTTCGACCTGGATGCAGGGGAGGATGGCTTAATCACCTGCGTGGGAACGTTGCCCTTTATTAAGCGTGGAGAAATGCTGATTGTATGCGGTAAATGGGTGAACCATCCCAGCTACGGCGAACAACTGAAAATTGAATATTTCGAGCGGATTGAGCCGCAAACCAAGGACACCATTTTAACCTACCTTGCCTCCGGCGTGGTAAAAGGCATCGGCAAAGCCACTGCAGAAAAAATCGTGGACCGATTCGGAGAAGAAGCCCTGCAGGTCATTGTGGACACCCCGGAGCGACTTGCTGAAATCAAAGGCATCACCCATGAAAAAGCCATGAAAATCTCCGAAAACTACATGGCAATTTACGAAAAAGAAAACCTCATTCTGTTTTTGCAGAAGTATAATATTTCACCAAGCTACGCCATCCGTGTGTACGATTTGTTCGGCAAACGCTCGGTGGAAATGATTAAAGACAATCCATACATTCTGTGCGAGCGCATCCGCGGCATCAGCTTCCGCACGGCGGATGCTGTTGCGGCAATGTCCGGCGGTGCAAAAAACAGTATGCACAGAATCAAATCCGGCATGAAATATATCTTAACTCACTTTGCCGGAAGTGAGGGACACACCTATTTAAAACGAAACATCTTAATCAATCAGACGGTGCAGATGCTGGGCGTGGACGAGCTGGAAGCGGAAAACGCGCTGGTAAAGCTTTTGACAGAGCATCAGCTGGTAAATATCAAAATAGACGAGCATGACGCCATCTTTCTGCCACCCTTATACCATGCAGAGTTTCTGATAGCGCTTTGCATCCGTGAGCTTATGGAGGATACCAAAAGGGCGCAGATAAAAGACGCGGAAGCCGAAATCAAAAAGCTGGAAAAGGAAACGGGCATCACTTTAGCGGAGAAGCAAAAAGAAGCTGTGCTTTCAGCGCTTTCCGGCGGTGTTACGGTGATAACCGGCGGCCCCGGTACGGGAAAAACCACCACCATTAACTTTATCATCCGCCTGTTTGAACGGGCAAAACAGAAAATTGCGCTTGCGGCGCCCACGGGCAGAGCCGCAAAACGCATGACGGAGCTGTGCGGACGGGATGCCAAAACCATTCACAGATTATTAGAGGTTGGCTATTCCGAGGATGATATCTTAAGAGAATATTCCAGAGAAAACGAAGAGCCTTTAGAGGAAGATGTTATCATCGTTGACGAGGTCAGCATGGTGGACGCCATCCTCATGAGCTCATTGCTGAACGCCGTGAAAAACGGCGGCAGAGTGATTCTGGTAGGAGATAGCGACCAGCTTCCTTCCGTGGGAGCAGGAAATGTTTTAGCAGACATTATCGCCTCGGAAAAGGTGCCGGTAGTGTGCCTGAATACCGTGTTCCGTCAGGCGGAAGAAAGCATGATTGTTGTAAACGCCCACAGAATCAATACCGGGGAATACCCGATTTTAAACCGCAAGGGAAAGGACTTTTTCTTTGTGGAAGCTGAAGATACGGGTAAAATTGCCGCATTGCTTCCGGATTTGGTCACAAGGCGGCTTCCGGAGGCGTACCGGTTAGACCCCATGACCGATATTCAGGTCATCACCCCCATGAAAAAAACGCAGGTGGGAGTATTCTCCCTAAATGCCATGCTTCAGTCCCTTCTTAATCCGCCGGAAAAAGGAAAAAACCAGAAAGAATTCCAGAACCGTATCTTGCGGGAAGGCGACAAGGTGATGCAGGTGAAGAATAACTACGACCTGCGCTGGACCAAAGAGGATGGCGACGAGGGCTACGGCGTGTATAACGGCGACATGGGCAGAATCCTTTCCGTGAAAAACACCACTGTTGAAATTCTGTATGACGACGGAAAACTGGTGCGCTATGAATCAGCACAGCTGGAGGAAATCGACCATGCCTACGCCATTACTGTGCATAAAAGCCAGGGCAGCGAGTTTAAAACCGTGGTGATTCCCGTGTTCCGCGGAACGGAAAAGCTGTTTACCAGAAACCTTTTATACACGGCGGTCACCCGTGCCAAAGAAATGGTGGTTTTAGTCGGTCAGCGAAGCGCCCTTAAAATGATGGTGGACAACGACTACGAAGCAAAACGCTTTTCGGGCCTTGCCCATCTTTTAGAGCAGGAGTAAGATATGAGCAGCAACAGGAATAATATTGTTTATAGCTACATAGAAGAATATATGGATAAAACCCATAAAAAGAACGATGCGTTTTTTGAAGCCTTGCGGGCGTATGCCGAGGAAAACCATATCTATATCGTAAAATCTGATGTGGAGCGGTTTTTAAGAACCTTGGTTTCCATCCATAAACCGGAACAGATTTTAGAGGTGGGAACCGCCATTGGCTACAGCGCCATGTTTTTACTGGAAAGCGCAGGAGAGGATAGTTTTGTTACCACCATTGAGCGGGACGAAACCGTGCTTGCGCAGGCAAAGGAAAATGTGGAAAAAAGGGGACTTTCAGACCGCGTGCGGTTTGTGTTCGGCGATGCCACCGAGGTTTTGGAAAACCTTTCCGGCTCCTTTGACTTTGCCTTTATCGATGCGGCAAAAGGAAAATCCAAAGACCATTTTGATAAAGTCTTAAAAAACATGCATTCCGGCGGCGTCATTGTGACCGATGATGTTTTGTACATGGGCATGACCGCCTCGGATGAGCTGGCAACAAAAAAGCATATCACCATCACGCGGCGCCTTCGGGAGTATTTAGATTATCTTTGCTCCGATGACCGGTTTGAAACCGTGATTCTTCCCATTGGCGACGGCGTGGCAGTGACATACATCAAATAAACAGGAGAAACAAAAGAAAATGCATATTATATTAGGAATCGGCAACCCCGGGAAAAAATATGACGGTACCCGTCACAACATCGGGTTTATTGCCATGGATTACATGGAATCCAAATACGGAATCAAAATCAATAAAATCAAGCATAAAGCCCTGATTGGGGAAGGAAACATCGCCGGAGAAAAGGTGCTTTTGGTAAAGCCGCAGACCTATGTGAATCTGTCTGGAGAATCCTTAAGGGAAATCTGTGCGTATTATAAAGTGCCGACAGAGGATGTTATCGTGATTCATGATGATGTGAGCCTCGATTGCGGCAGACTCCGCATCCGCAAAAAGGGCAGCGACGGCGGTCATAATGGCTTGAAATCTATCATCTATCAGTTGAAATCCGATAGCTTCACCCGCATCAAAATCGGTGTTGGCGCACCGCCGGAGGAGTACGACATGGCAGATTGGGTTTTGGGACATTTTTCCAAAGACGAGGTTTCCCACCTTTCCAAATTGGTGGACTGCGTGGTAGAGGAGATTGTTCCTGAAATCTTAAAGAACGGCGCAGACAGCGCCATGAATCAATATAATGGGAAGGCGTTTTAAATGAGCATCTTTCTATCCATGGCAAGGAGCATCCCTTGCTACGCACAGATTACAGAAAACTGCAAAAAGGGTCCCGTTCAGGTAACGGGGCTGAACACCCCTGCAAAACTTCACCTTGCAGGGGCCATTTGCGCGCAAATCAATCAGAACACCCTGTATATTACAGACAGCGACTACGCGGCAAAAAAAGTGGCAGAAGAGCTTTCCTATGCGTTAGGAGACCGCGTTTGCTTTTATCCTGCTAAAGAACTGGAATTTTTCAAGGCTGATGCCAGAAGCCATGAGGTAATGCATCAAAGATTAGAAGTCATTGAGCGACTGACCGTGGAAAACAGCGGTTTGGTCGTTGTCATGTCGATAGATGCGCTTCTGCAGTTCACGGTGGATATCAAGGAATATAAAGAAAGTGCAGTTTCGGTTTCGGTGGGTGAGGAAATCTCCATAGAATCCTTATCGGAAAAGCTGGTTCGCATGGGCTATGCCAGAGAAGATATGGTGGAGGGAAAAGGGCAGTTCAGTGTCCGCGGCGGTATCGTGGACGTGTTCCCGCCTACAGCGGAAAACCCCTGCAGAATCGAGCTGTTTGGCGATGAGGTGGACTCCATCCGTTCCTTTGATGTGTTCACCCAGGTGTCTGTGGAAAATATCGAGGATATCCGCATCGGTCCTGCCGACGAAAGCTTCCGTCATCAAAACGCCGAGACTTGCGTGCTTCAGTATTTCGGTGATAACACATACGTGTTCTTCGATGAACCCCGCTCCATCGGCGAACGGGCAGAAGGGTACCTTTGGGATATTGAAGAAACCGTTACGGCGCTGGCGGAAAAGAACCCGGAATTTCAGTTTCAGGAGGCATATATCCATAACTATTTTGATGTGCTTGCTCAATTGCTTACGCACCCCTTTATCTGCCTTTCAGAGCTTTCCTATTCGGTAAAGGATTTTAAAATCAAGGCAGAGTATTCCGTTCCTGCAGGCGAAATCGGAAATGCGCCTGTGGAGCGCGACCGCTTTTATGAAGAGCTTCGGGATTGGCTCGGGAATGGCTACACCGTGCTCTTTTCCGTAGAACGGGAACGACAGGAGCTTTTGGCGGCTGATTTGGGTGAAGCCGGATTTTTGGTGCACTACGCGAAGAATGACACCCAAAAAGACCGCATCAATTATATCGATGGCGGCCTGAAAAAAGGCTTTTATTATGAGGGCATCAAGGTTGCCTTTTTCGGCGAAGAGGAAATCTTCGGGCGTGCCCCGAAACGCCGTTTAAAACGCAAAAAAATGGACTCTGCCGCACGCATCCGCAGCTTCACCGATTTAGACATCGGCGACTATGTGGTGCACCATACCCATGGTATCGGTCAGTATATGGGCCTGGATACCTTGGAGGTGGAGGGCAAGCGGCACGACTATTTAAAAATTAAATATAACGGGGACGATTTTTTGTATGTCCCCACAGATCAGCTGGACATTCTGCAAAAATATGTGGGAAAAGACGGCACCATCCGCCTGAACAAAATGGGTGGCGCCGATTTTGCACGGCAGAAGCGAAAGGTTAAGGAATCCACAGCGGAGCTTGCAAGAGAGCTGGTGGCGCTGTATGCCGCCCGTCAGCAGGCAAAGGGATATTCCTTTGCGCCGGACACCGAGTGGCAGAAATCCTTTGAAGAGGATTTCCCCTATGAGGAAACCGACGATCAGCTTCGCAGTATCATGGAAGTGAAGCAGGACATGGAAAGCGAGCGCCCCATGGACCGCCTCCTGTGCGGTGACGTGGGCTACGGAAAGACCGAAATTGCCCTGCGTGCGGCGTTTAAAGCCGTGATGGACTCGAAACAAGTGGCATATCTTGCACCCACCACGGTGCTGGTGATGCAGCATTTTAACACCTTTTTAAAACGTATGGAAAAGTACCCCATCCGTGTTGCGGAGCTTTCCCGTTTTAAAACCAAAAAGGAACAGGAAAAAATCGTAAAACAGTTAAAGTCCGGTGAAATTGATATCGTGATTGGCACCCACCGTTTGCTTGCCAAGGACATAGAGTTTAAAGATTTAGGTCTTCTGGTGGTGGACGAAGAGCAACGATTCGGCGTAAAGCACAAAGAGCGCATCAAGGAAATGAAGCACAATGTGGATGTGCTGACCCTTTCGGCAACGCCCATCCCCAGAACACTTCATATGTCCATGATAAACATCCGCGATATGAGCGTTTTAACAGAGCCCCCTGAAAACCGGTTCCCGGTTCGCACTATCGTGATGGAGCAAAACGATGCGGTCACCCAGGACGCCATCCGCAGAGAGCTGTCCCGCGGTGGGCAGGTGTATTATATCCATAATCGCATTTCCAGCATTGATTCCTGCGCAAGAAAGCTGCAAAAGGCGTTCCCCGATGCGAAAATTACGGTGGCACACGGTGCCATGGAGGAAGAGCCTTTAGAGGAAATCATGATGGAGATGCTGGAAGGACAGATTGATATTTTAGTTTGCACCACCATCATCGAAACGGGGCTGGATATTCCCAATGTGAACACCATCATCATTGAAGATTCTAACCGTATGGGGCTTTCCCAGCTTTATCAGCTAAAAGGCAGAGTCGGGCGTTCCGGCAGACGGGCATTTGCATATTTTCTGTATCGCCCCGACCGCGTTCTAAATGAAACGGCAACCAAACGCTTAAAGGCGATTAAGGAATTCACCGAATTCGGCTCCGGCTTTAAAATAGCCATGCGTGACCTGGAAATCCGCGGCGCCGGTAACATATTAGGTGCCGAGCAGCACGGGCATATGGATACGGTGGGATATGATATGTACTGCGAGCTTTTAGCGCAAAGCGTATCCGAGCTTTCCGGCGTGCCGCTCGAAGAGGATTGGCAGCCCACGGTGGACATCAATGTGGAAGCTTACATTCCGCCTTCTTATATCAAAAACCACAGCATGCGTCTTGACATCTACAAAAAGATTGCTTCTATTGAAAATGAAGCAGATAAGCTGGAGGTTGAGGGCGAAATCTGCGACCGCTTCGGCGATTTGCCGAAGGCTGTGTCTGCCCTGATTTCCGTGGCAGAAGTGAAATATCTGGCAAAAGAGTGCAGCATTTCGGAAATCACTGTGAAGGAAGAGCAGATTCTGTTTTATATCAAAGACGAGTTGAAGCTTGAGGCAATTGCAGGTTTAGTTTCTGTATACGGAAACAAATTTTTCGTGTCAGCCGGAACAAAACCCTACATGGTTTTAAAAGCTGACAGAAAAATCATGGAAAATTTGCTGCTTTCTGTAAAAAAATTGTTAGAAGAATACAAGAAATGCTTGCAATAGTATAAAAAATAGTGTATAATAGGTTTATTGATTATTAAACTTTACAAAGGAGTGTTTTTGTTGAACGCATTTAAATCAGCAATCAAATGGATTGCAGCAATCGTAGTGATTTGCCTTGCTGCATATTTCCTTGCCAGCATTAACGGCCTCACAGTATCCCACAAAATGGGTAAGGTAGGTAATCTGGAAGTAACAGAAGCAGAGTACAGATATTATCTGGAAATGACCAAGCAGACCATGCTTGCAGAAAACAATATCGCCGATGAAGAAGCAGAAAAAGCTTTCTGGGATTCTGATATTGACGGCAAAAAAGCATCTGAAGTTGCAAAAGAAGATGCAAAACAGGAAATGATCCGTGTTCTCGCTGCTTGCAACAAAGCAGAAGAAGCAGGTATTTCTTTAACAAACGAAGAAAAAACATCCGCTCGCTCCATCTTAAGTGCTGACACAGCAACCAAAGAGCAGGTGAAAGAACTGGAAAAAACAACCGGTGCTGACAAATATCAGCTGGTTGAAATCATGGAAAGACAGCTTCTGGCAAACTCTTATGCACAGAGCGTTTCCACACAGGAAAATTCCCCCATCGCTGTAGCTGACGAAGAAAAAGCAGCTGCTGCACAGGAAAAATATGCTCGCGTAAAGCATGTTTTAATCATGAACGCACCTCAGACAGAAACAGCTGTTGCTGAAGATGGTACAGAGGTTCCTGCAGCAGAGCCCACAGAAGAAGAACTGGCGGCATACAAAGAAGAAGCAAAGAAAAAGGCTGACGATGTTTTAGCAAAAGCAGTTGGCGGTGCAAACTTCGAAGGCTTAATCAAAGAGTTTGGCGAAGATCCCGGTATGGGATCCACACCCGATGGCTACATCATTGACGAAAACGGTAACTCTGCTGACGGCAGCGGTGCTATGGTTGAAGAATTCACAAAGGGCACATTTGCTGTAAAAGCAGGCGAAGTTAACCCCGAGCTGGTAGAATCTTCCTACGGTTGGCACATCATCAAGCGTTATGAAATCGATCCTGCAAGTGAGTCTTACCAGACCGTATTATCTGCAGTTGAAGGCACACTGCTTTCTGAAAAATACGAAGCATACATTGATGAAGTTGCAAACGGTTTAGAAATCTCCATCAACGAAAAAGTTTACAACAAAATCAAAGTGAAATAAGAATTGCACAAAAAAAGCGAACCTTCCAAAGAAGGTTCGCTTTTTTGTTTTGATATCCATCACATATTCATCAGAATCAATGCCGCCGTACCGCAGACAGTAGAAATGATTTGTTTTACGGAAAGCTTATCTTTAAACAGTACAACACCGGTGAGTGCCGATAGAATAATGGCGGCACCGGAATAGGTGGGGAAGAACACAGAACCGTCTATCGCCTGTGCGCCTTTGGAGTAGAAGAACTGAAATGTTCCTAAAATCAAGCCGGTAGCACATGCGTATCCAAACACATTCGGTCGGGTGCGAAATGTTTTTTTATGTCCCGACGCATGCAGAATCAGATACAGTATCACGGAAAAGATTGTTGCAAATAAATATCCCCAGGAAACATATGCCTGCGTCTGCCCCGTGCCCTCTGCGGCAAAAAGCTTTTGCACCAGATTGGCAACGCCGTTAGACAGCGTGGCAAGAGATGCCATGATAATCCATTTTTTTGTTGTGCCTTTTGCGCCTTTAAAGTTGGTGCAGAGAACAAAAGAAATCGCAATCAGCGCCATACCGATGCCGCGAAACCATGTCATTTGTTCGCCATATACGCTCAATGATACCGCCACCGGAATCACGATACTGAAGTTTACCAGCATCACGGTGATGGACATATTCCCGCAGGCAATGGCCTGAAGGTATGTCATCTGAAACAGGGCGCTGGAAATCCCAAATGCGATGGCATAGAAAATGGTGACCGGGTCGGCAGTAAATGCGTCTTTGATAAAGAGCAGGGAAGAAAACAGAAAAATCAGTCCGTTAAAAAATATGGCGTCTGCCATAGTGACCACATTTTTTCTGCCGAATGTTCCCTGAACAGTTACCTTCGCCGTTCCTAAAATTCCCAGAAATAAAATATATAAAATTGACATTACCCTTAAAAACCTCCTTTAACCATGGTTTAGTATAGCAGATTGCAAAGAAAAAGTCAACAGATTTCATAGGATGAAACCTGTTGACTTTTTCTTTATTCGTTATGTATTAATAGTCCCACTCACGGTCTGCGCCTTTTCCGAGGCGAGTTGCATAAACCTTGTGATTTGCGCGGTCAATGGTGATGATGTCAATGCCAACGTCACTCTGATTTCCGTTCACACGGTTGGAGGAGGTTGTGGTGACTTTCAGCATATTATTCCATGTCATGGACTGGTCATAGTGGGTATGACCGTCTAATGTACAGATGGTTTCCATGGGTCCCTGCGCCGTAAAGTCATATTCCAAACCTAAAACATTCATTTCAGGGCGGTCATTTGTTTTATTGATGATGCCCGAGGTTCCGTTCTGGAACGCGGTGATAATATCGGTAAGACCGGAATAGTTATAAATACCGCCGCCGTCGGAAACGCCAACATGCATCATAAACACAACGCCCCAGTTGGTTTTATCGTCGCCTTTTGCGCTGAAATCAAGCGCCTCTTCGGCAAGCCATTCTAGCTGCTGCTGACGGAACCCGAATGCAAAGTAAACGCCGGTTTGTCTTGTGTAATCCCATGTCACGTCACTGCTGTTTAATGTAATAACACGAATCTTATCTTTTTCGAAATCTTTGTAGTAATAGGGCTTTTTGCCTGCGGTGGAGCTATCCATCACATTTTCCCAATCGGCGTTGGAGGCTTTTGTCCAATCATCTGCATACATAAAGCTATCCATGCTTTTAGATGCAATGACGCCGCCCTGGTTATCATCGTGGTTACCAATCACGCGGAAGACGGGAACGCCTGCTTCCTGCATGATGGCTGTCTGCTTTGCAAGCTTTTCAATCATGGCAGGTTTGCTGGGATTGTTGCCGCCGATCATATCGCCTAAGTCTGCTACGCAGTCTACGTCGCCGATCATATTCACGCTTTCGGTAAGGAGACCATAGTGATGATAGAGTGCTTTAAAGCCTTCTGTGTCGTCTCTTTGAACATCGGTGATAACACCAATGTTAAATCCGTCGATATTTTTATCTGTGATGCGTGCATCGTAATTTGCTTTCCAAGCGGTTAAATCGTCTTTTGTCCAGTAGGTGTTCTGGTCAAAGGGTGTGGTTTCTGTGATGGAAAGTGCCTGCATATAAGGTGTGGCTGTATTTACACTGTTCCATGCAAAGATTTTAACGTTGTAATCTTCGCCAAAATCAGAAGGCTGAGGTAAATGAATAACCCCTTGTTCCTTTCCGCTTGCAGAAAGAGTACCCGGAACAGAATCTGCAGCTACCATGCTGCTTCCTTTATAAAGTGCCGCAAGATAGGTGTAGGGAAGTGCGGAATCTGTGTTGTTTAAAAGATACGCAGAAACTCGGATCGTACCATCAGTGCCGTTTGCAACAACAACTGCATTTTCTGCCGCAATTTCTCTGGTGCGGAAGGTGAAGGTCTTGCTTGCTGCAATGGGCTTTCCGGAAGTGCCTGCACCCGTTGCCTGGTTTACGGTTACGGTATAGGTCTTTCCGAAGGTCATTCCGGGAATGGAAAGAGTAGCCTTGGGATACGCACAGCTTGCGCCGCTTTCCGATACGGTCACGCCGGAAACGGAAGCACCTGTTTCATCGGTAACGGAAACAGATACAGAGCCTGCCGCAATGGGATTTTCAAAGGTGATAACAGGTGTCACGATGCCGGTGGAGCTTCCGTCTTTCGGATGGGTTTCTTTTACCTGCGGTGCTACATCGGGCATAGTCAAGGTGCTTGCGGTAATCACGATATCCTCTGCCGTTCTTGCAAAGCCTTTTGTTTCGGTGTTTATGGTGCTTAAAACCTTTAAGGTGTAGGTTTTGCCGTATGAAAGACCAAAAGGCGTGGAGAAGGTCAGTATATTATCATCTTCCCGTGTTACGGTAAAGTCGGAAACGGGAGTTTCGCCTTCGTATAACGCAAAATTTGCTTTGTTATTTACGCTGTCATAGGAGATGGCATTATCAAATGTTGCCGTGATGCCTGCCTTGGGGTCAACGTCTGTTATAGTCGTTTTCACCGCATTCAGCGTAACATCTTTTACGGAAACGTCATCGATATACAGGGTATTTCCTGCTATCAGATTAAAGTAAATATTATTGATGGAATTGTTGTTTCTGTAGAATTTCTTATCGTAGTTTTTCGCGTTGGCGTGGTAGGGTTTTAAAACGCCATCTACATAGGTTCTGTAGGTCTGGTTGTCCATATCTAAAACCAGGAGGACATCTTTCCATTCTGCAAGATCTTCCAAAGTAAGGTAGTTGTTATTTCCTTCGCCGTTGAAGTTGGTGATACCGCCCTGATATTTGATGATGCGTACCGTTTCGGTAGAACCGGTGCGCACAGAACCGAAGGAATAAAGACCGGACTGGTTCGCCAGCTCGCCGCGCATTTTATAGCGAACCTCAACTCTGTTGGAAACTGTCGCGGGAACATCAAACTGCAGCGTGCTTGCACCGGTTAATTTCAGAACATTGCCGGAGGTGCCGTCCTTTACGATTTCGGCGGAACCGCTTGCGGTAATGCCCTGGTAGTCGGTGAAGGTTTCACTTTCTTCAAAGTTCCAGCTTCCCACCGGGGGAACCTCTTTGATTTTTACATCGTCCAAATAGAAGGTGTCGCCGGGGTTTACAAAGAAATACAGGTTGTTGATGCTGTTTACACTGCTGTCGCGGAATGCCGCGTTTGTCAGCTCACTGTGAAGCGTACCGTCCACATATACGCTATAGGTATGGGTATCAAAATTCAGCAGATATTTAATGGAGTGATAGGTGCCGTCCCCTGCGGCGTCGTTGAACTTAAACATGGTGCGGTTACTGTTTCCGGTGCCAATCCATGCTAAGATACCGTATTTTTGATAATGCGCCGTATGAACAGCAGTAGAGGAGTCGTTTTTCACGGCTGCAAACTGCTGGTGGGAGGTGTTGCTGAGGTTTGTTGCGGCGGTGGCTACCTTGATTCTGTAGGAAACCATCACCTGAGAAGCTGTTGTGTCGGGACTCCTGAAGCGAATGGTAG
Organism: Clostridia bacterium; assembly: GCA_017396465.1. Classification (GTDB taxonomy): domain Bacteria; phylum Bacillota; class Clostridia; order UBA1381; family UBA9506; genus Congzhengia. The sequence goes on from JAFQLU010000035.1 coordinate 16,062, forward strand.
TGGGTGCGGAAACGTACATTGCATGGTTTCCGTCATCCTCTGTCACAACGGACACAGCGTTTCCGCCGGCAAATAAGCCATCTATGGGGAATTGGAAAGCGGATTCAAAATTCCATTCCGTTCCCTCTGCAGGGAGCTGTATAATTTCCACATCGTCTAAATAAATCACATTGGAGCGGGGAGTGAATTTTAAGGTGTTTACCGTTGTGTTACCGCCCACAATTTCAAAATGGCGGTATCCCCAATGCTCGATAAGTGCGCCGTCCACGGTGGGGATATAGGTCTGATTTTTAAAGTCGATATCATACACAATTTCCTGGAACGCATCAGGGCCTGCGGTGGTAATTTTTTGACGTCTGCCACCGGGGTTGTCCTGGTTGGCACCTGTAATGGGGTACTGTGTCATGCCCTTGCCGTTTGACAGAGTGCTTCGGATAACCAGGGAACTATCGTTGTACATCGCACCAAAATCGCCTTGTTCATATCCGCTTTCCGTCAGAGCGGCGTCGGATTTTAATTTGAACTTCACCTGTACCCGATCGGCTTCCGTTTTGGGGAAGGTAAATGCAACAGAACTGTTTGCTTCTGCCTTTAGTGCACCGTCAACAATGGAAGTAGTACCGGAAACGGTTAATCCGCTGTAATCGGAAACGGTGGTGCTGTCTTCAAAATTCCAGCTTGTGGGAGGAACGATATCTTTTACAATAATATCGTCTAAATATACCTCGTCGGTAGCCTTTGTCATGAAATAGATATTGTCAACAGCGGTCACGCCGGAGGTGTAGAACTTCCAGTCATTTCCACCCCAGTCCTTTGTGTAAACGCCGTCTAAATAGAGTTTATACACTCCGGACTCAAAATCTATGATATATTTCACGGTGTGATACACGCCGTCTCCTGTGGCAGAAACCATGTCGAATTTGCTGGCGTTAGAGCCGCCGGTATAGAAATTCAGGTTCGCCTTATAATGAATTGCACGGATGGCGTGGGTGGTATTATTCCGTACGGTGCCGAAAAACACCTGATCGCCATAACCTGTTGCGGCAGACTGTATCACCTTGAACTTATAGGAAACTTCTACCTTGTTCGAGGTGGTAGCACCGGAAGTGAGCTTTAAGTTCTTCACGCCGGATGCACGAAGCGCAACGTTTCCGTCTGCTTCAGTTACCAGGTTTGCTTCCCCTGCGCCGCTGACCGTGATGTCAGAGAAAGCGCTGAGGCTTTCTGCACCGGTAAAGTCGCGCACATAGCTTACGGAAGCAGCTGTATCTTCTGCCGAAACGGGAAGAATAAAGCAGCAAGCCGAAAGAAGCATAGCCATAGCAATCCATAAAGAAAGCCATTTGTTTTGTTTCATATTTTTGTCCTCCTTATCAGGAAAATAAAATGTTACTTACATTATAGCATTCCATGCGGATAGTGGGAATGGAGTAAATCAACAAAAACATGCACAAAATCACGTTAGGATATTGATTTTTTTCGGAAAAAACGATATAATACATATACATAATCACGGAGAAAGTGGGAATGGCATGTATACAAATGAAGTTTATCCATATCATGAAAATCCGAATGTTGAGGATTTATCTGTCGTACTCAAAATCAATAATTGCGGACATTACAAAGTTCATACCACTCCCGTTATTGAAACGGTGCATCCTGAAGGGAGAAACGACTATCAGCTGTTATACATCGCACACGGGAAAGGGCATTTTTATTTCAAGAATACCGGAACGGAAACGATTGTTCGAAAGGGGAATATGGTCTTATTCCGACCGGGCGAGCCGCAGGTGTATTATTACTATGTTGAAGATAAAACAGAAGTGTATTGGGTGCATTTTACAGGCTCGCACGCCGAAAGCATTCTGGAACACTATGAACTCCCGAAACAAGAAAACGTGTTTTTTGGCGGTGAGTTTCCGGATTATCCGTGGATGTTTAATCAGATGATAAGAGAACTGCAACTTCAACGTGTCAATTATGAAGAAATGCTTGAAATGGTTTTTAAACAAATTCTGTTATCGATTAATCGTTATGTAAAAGAGGGAAAACAAAAGAAAAGTGATTTGCTGAATGAAATGGAACGGGCAGTGCACTATATTGAAGAAAATTATAACAAAGAAATATCCGTAAAACAATATGCATCGGAGCATCTGATGACAGTAAACAGATTCATTAGCGAGTTTAAAAATATTATGAAAACAACGCCAATGCAGTATGTTGTATCCCTTCGGATAGCTGCGGCGAAAGAATATTTTGACAGTACAAATAAAAATGTAACGGAAGTGTCCTCTGCGGTTGGATATGATAACCCATTATACTTCAGCAGATTATTCAAAAAATATACCGGATATTCTCCGAGTGCATACAGAAAAATCAAAAGGGATAAAACAGAAGAATAAAAAGAGCAGAAAAAAGAAGGAGCCGTTGCAAGCTAAAAACAACTTGAAACAGCTCCTTCTGCTTGTTAGAAACTGAAATGATCAAGACCTGCTTTTTTCAGATCGCGCATATAATTCTCATAGGAAATGTTTAAAAGCTCTGTGTAATAATGGTTTTTGTATTCTTTTCCGTCTACGGTGTAGGTAATCAAAAACAGATTTTTTCCTCTGAAGGTTATGGTATCCGCCTTCGCTGTTTGGTTGGCGGGTGCTGTTACTTCACCTTCTGTGATGACGGTGCCTTCCGTGATGTTTTCCACCCGGTAGGAAACAACTTTATCTTCTAAAAAATCATTGGAAACATAAAGCGAAAGGTCCTGCCCGTTTGGCTCATCAAACATCATGCACACAGGCTCCTGACTGCGCTTGATATAATGGAAAGCCAGCTTTTTATCGTAATAGAAATCTACCACGGCGTCTGAGGTCTGCGGTGCACCGTCCAGTAAATTCCACCAAATGATACCGGTGGTTCTCCATTTGTGAATGCGGAACCGTTCGATAAAATATTTTTTCGCTTCAGCCTGAGAAATCTGGCTCATACGGCAAAAATCTTCTAAGTTATCGGGTACAGTATCAAATAAGGTCAGAACCTGATTGAACATCAGCTTGATACGGTAGGTATAAGGTTTTCCCTCTATAGGTTCCATAGCAGATGCGTGCACCATATGTTCTTTGGTGGGAGAACCGTTCGTTTCAAATAAAGGCCATGGCTTTTCTAAAAATTTATACAAGGATGCAGGAGAGTTACATCCGTGGTATCCCGTTTCGCTGGCAAAATGGCATTTGGCTGTACTGTAAAATTCGCCTTTAAAATAATCTCTCGGTCCCCACAAATGGTCCTCGGAAAGGGGAAGATCGTTTTCGTATACATGGGAGGTGATATAAGGAGAAGAGGGTAAAAACGGTCTGTTCCAATCGTGAAGAAGAACTGCCTTGGGAAGCACTTCTCTTGTGATAGAGTTTTGATCGGGATTCTGGTGTGTAAATCCCCAACCTATGATATGGGAATCACATTCGTTATCTCCTGCCCACAGAATCAAGGATGGGTGATTGCGGAGACGCTTGATGATATGTTCTGCTTCTTCTGCCATAATATGGGCAAACTTTTCATCAAAGGGATATGTTGCGCAACCCATGGCGAAATCCTGCCACACCACAATGCCGTGTTCGTCGCAGAAATCGTAAAATTCCTCGGAAGCATATACATTCCCGCCCCAACAGCGCACAATATTAGAACCGCTTTCATCCAACAGCTCCAACGCTTTTTCCAGTCTTTCCGCATCCTGAGAGTGAAACGGAGAGAGGGGAACCCAGTTTGTGCCGTTCATAAAGGTCTTCACGCCATTGATTTTAAATACAAATTCTCCATCGTCGCCTGCCGCATCGGTACGATCCAGTTCAATGGAACGAATTCCGAAACGGAAGGATTTTGCATCCAGCAAGACATCCTCTTTTATCAGCTCGACGGTGATGTCATAAAGGTTTTGCGCTCCCTTGTGTTTGGGCCACCAAAGCTTGCATTCGTCCAAGGTGAAGTCCACATGAAATTCCTGCTGAAAAAGAGTTTCGGTTCCTTCAAATACGCTGTCACCGCAAACGCCTTTGACATGCACCTGATATTCTTGTGCCAAATCGCCGGAAAGCTCTGTAGAAACAAATACCGAAACTTCCGTGCAGCCGGTTTTAAAACAGGAATAAGCATATGCATCCAAAATAGCATCTGCTTTTTTGGTAACCAGTTCCACGGGACGCCAGATGCCGCTGGTCACGATTCTGGGCATAATATCCCAACCAAAGGAATGTGCCGCCTTTCTGCCGTACAGAGTAGGGTAGTTATAAGGCTGTGTTCTGCTGATGGCAGGGATTCTGTCCTTTCTTGCCTCGATGCAGATGGGCTTGATATGTACAATGAGTTCATTGCCTTTTTCTTTTAAAGGTGCATCGATTTCATACTCTAAAAACATATTGGAAACGGACTTAACAAGTTCGCCGTTTACATAAATGTCAGCCACGGTATCGATGCCGTAGAATTTTAAAGCTTGATTATCCTCTGCGTCAAAGGTGGTAAAATACCATGCGTGCAGGTTCTCGGTTTGTTGCGCCAAAAGGGTGTTTTCCGAATAATATAAATCGGGAAGAACGCCCTCCCGCATCAGGTCCAGCTGTAACTCACCGGGCACCGTGGCAGAAATAATCGGCATGCCGTCTGATTCAATTTCGTGAATTGTCTTAAATTCTTTTTCTTTACAAAGGTTATGCCTTTCATACGCAACTTTCCAGTTCATGATTATCTCCTTATCAATGCTTTTTCTTTATCGTATCAGTAATCGCAAACAATGTCAATTTTAAAATATGCTTTTCTTTTGAAACTATTGACTTTTCTTGTGATTTAATTTACAATACAATCAGGTGATGCAAATGTTGACAAGACTGACCAAAGAAAAAGAAATGCAAAACATGGATGTGCAGATAAGCCCTAAAAGGATACACGGAAAATACGGAATGCACGGACATGAATACTTTGAAATGGAATACATTCTTTCGGGAACGGGGACCTATACCATAAACGGCACCTGTTTTCCGATAAAAGCCGGTATGCTGTTTTTCCTGACGCCTGCAGATGTGCACAGCGTATATATAGAAAATGGGGAACTGATTACCGTAAACTTTTCCGAAAAGCTGGGCAGTGCCAACCGATTGGTGCAGCTTGCCCGCGCCAAAAAGACGGCGGCGCTGTTTTTAAAAGAAAACGACCGCCGTATGACGGAAAGTCTTTTGACAGAGCTTCTGTCCTGTCGGGACGATGCTTCCTACAGTATACAAATCGTGGAATGCATCGTGTCTAAAATTGCAAGGCATTTAAACGGCGGCAGAGAATCAGCGCATACCTACACCGTTTCCCAAAGAGCCATGCTGTATATGCTGAATCATTTCAGAACACCTCTTACGTTGGAAAAAATGGCAAAAGAGCTGGGAATCACACCGGCGTATCTTTCCTCGGTATTTACCAAAGAAACGGGAGAGAATATCAAAAATTATATCGACAATCTTCGGTTTGATTACGCAAAGAATCTTCTTACGTATTCGGAATTTACCGTGCAGGAGGTTTCGGCAGAAAGTGGATTTGTGAGTTATTCGAATTTTATACGGCGGTTTAAAATGCGGTATGGTATTTCGCCCGGTGCATACAAAAAAAGCAAGCAGAAGGAATAGTCTGCTTGCTTACAGACTGTCGAAAAAAAGCAGGTCTACCGCAAGCGAGTATTTCCCAAAAATGAAGCTTTGCAATAACAAAGCAAAGAACTTTTGGGAAAATAATGGTGCAGTTTTCATCGAGAAAACTGCACCATTGCTTGCTTTGAACGAACACAAACTCTACCGTACAAATGTACGCCGACGAATTTGTGTTCGTTCAATATCCCTACCTTTTATCGAAGTCAATTTTGCATTTGTGATTCGGAAACGGTGGTTTTCAGCACAGCGATCCATCCGGTTCATGTCTTTCGAATGTTCCTTTTATATCATGGATAGATGAAATTCGTTTGTATGATATCCGGGAACGGTGTTGTCTTTTTCAACCAATGTTATTTTCAATCTGTTTTCTTTATGGAATGAGCGAAGGATTTCGTATACCAAAGGAGCGCCCTGATGGACAGAGCCTTCCGGCCATAAATCTGCGCAAGCTGCGATAACGTCCCGGATATGTGCCGGTGTTTTTTTATCATCGGTCAGAAATTGTTCGGTTCGGCTGTATGCCTTGTGCCAGATATCCGGTGTGATGGGTGCAATATTATAAAGCTTTATCGGATGAACAGATGCATGATAACCGCCGGCAAATACACGGAAGGTGGTAGCAGGCGGTAAAAGCTCAAGGGTACGGAAAGTGACATCATCGGGAAAAGCCATTGCCGTGGTGGCAAGATATGTGTCCCCGTCGTCGGTGATACCGATCATCATCGGACAGTTGATTCGGGAGACAAAGATACTGTCAGGATGGTTTTTTAGCATACATAGTCCCACAACTTCAGCAGACAGCTCGGAAAATACGTGGCTCATAGCTTCATCGGGAGACATGCCCCGATCTACACAGTATGCGATATACTGACACATCAGGTCGCTGACGTGAATAGAGCTTCCGTCTGACAACGTGGGGTATACGAAGGAGCCGGTGCTGCTTTTGGAACGAAAGATGTATCCGTTATCTTCCAACAGCTGAATGATTTTTTTGCGTTTTTCTTTTCTTTCTTCCGTGGCAAATACGCCGTCCGCACCGTTGGCAATATAAGAAAGATTGCCATCTGAAGACGTAAAGGGATGTCCCCATTCCACGTCGCCGCCGGAATTGGAACGGCTGTGCATAAAACCGATTGTACCGGAAAGAGAACTTCCGTTTGTTTCTGTCAGAAAATTCTGCATATCGCCTATGACTTTCATTGTGTGAATGGTCGTTCCGTCGTGAACGGAAATACCGGTATAATATCCTGCCCAGAATCCCTCTTGTTTTTTCATCATTTCTATCAAAATGGGCGCTGCTTGTTTTTTGCCGATATAAGCTGCAATGTTGCACATGAAAATCACTCCTTGCTATTTCCTGTTTACTGATTCTATCATAGAATAAAAGAAAAGTCAATTTTTATATATACGCTTTGCAGCAATATCAAATTGTAACAGGAGAGAAAAAAACACACAGTCATAAATAAAAAAAGACTGTGTGCATCATTTTTAAAATTATGGAAAAACTATTCGTCGGATTCAGCTACCGTGGTTTGCAGGTCTGTAATCCAACCGGTCAGAAGCTTAAAGATGTTGGCGGAAACCGCAACCTGAAGCACCAGGTCATTCAGCCGTTCTTCCCCGGTTTCTGCGCCGTTTAAAATCGGCAGGGCAACGGTGTTAATCTGCTCCGTAACATAATTAAACGCCTTTGACTGGTTTGTCACAAAAGCACGGTAGGTGCTTTCCACCTCTTCCTCCGGAAGGTCCGGCGGAAGCATCTGGGAAATCACGGAAATGCTCAAGGTCTGCTTTAAAATGCAGACAATGATTAAATATGCCATATGGACTCTGGAATACTTCTTTTTTATGGGAGCCGGAATCAGCTTCATTTTTACATAGTTATTTATCATGGTGGAGGTCACGGCTTTGTCATCGTTCGCCACGGCGGAGAACAGAGAAAGATAGCGGTTTAAGAGCAGAACCACCTGGTCCATATATAAAGGGATGGTGGGAAGCTCGTCCCATGTGGGAAGATGATAGTCCTTTAAAGCCTGTTCGCCTCTGGAAAAAATGTCCTGCAGTTGTTCCTTGGTGTACTTCATGGAATCACTCCTTAATACTGTTATTGTAGCACACAAAAATGGAAAAATCAAGGGGAAAATGAAAGAAAACCACTTGACAAAGTACAATGTATGTGGTAACATAGTATTGAATACTAAATGTAATGGAGGCATGTCGAAATGGCATTTGAAATTATTACAGATTCATCTGCAAATTTAAGCAGAGAAATGGTAAAAGAAATTGGCGTCCGCGTAATGTCTTTGTCTTTTTTCTTAGGTGAAGAAGAGCACTACAGCTTCAGCATGGAAGAAGATTTTGACTATGCGACATTTTATAACAGACTTCGTAACAAAGAGCATGTGAAAACCTCTTTGATAAACGCAGAGCGCTTTGAAGCGGCATACGAAGAAATTTTAAACGACGGAAAAGATGTTTTAGCCATCATCATGTCCAGCGGCATCAGCGGAACATACCAGTCTGCAAAAATTGCGGCAGACAATATCCGTGAAAAATATCCCGACCGTCAGATTATCGTAGTGGATTCTTTGGCGGCATCCATCGGCCAGGGCCTTTTGGTATACTATGCGGCACAGATGAAAAACGAAGGCAAGTCTTTGGAAGAAACAGCAGACTGGCTGTATAAAAACCGCCTGAACCTTGTGCATCAGTTCACCGTGGACGATTTATTCTTCTTAAAACGCGGCGGCAGACTGTCCGGCGGCGTTGCAATCATCGGTACTGTGCTTCAGATCAAGCCGGTGCTTCATGTGGATGACGAAGGCCACCTGATTAACCTGGAAAAGGTGAAGGGCAGAAAGAAATCCCTTAACCGCATCGTAGAGCTGATGAAGGATAACATCGTAAACCCCGAAGAACAGATTCTTGCTATTTGCCATGGCGACTGTATCGAAGATGCAGAATATCTGGCAAAAAAAGTGCGTGAATGCTATCCCGTAAAGGATATCATTATCAACATGCTGGATCCTGCTGTCGGTGCACATTCCGGTCCCGGCACCATTGCGCTGTTCTATTTAGGAAACAAAAGATAATCTTAAGGTCTGCCCGGAATGGGGCAGACCTTTTTGTATCAATGAGAGTTTTTTTCATAAATTACAGGATATAACGGTTTTCTTTCAAATTTTTGTGCATTTTCATCAAAAAAATTTCAATTTCCTGTTGCATCGTTGGAAAAAATGTGATACAATATAGAAAAGACGAAAGTCTCACCATAAAATTAATATAAAGGAGCGATGTGTTATGGCGAACATTTCAATCAACTTTTCCGAGGTTGTAAACGGTTATGAGGGTTTAGGTAAGGTGCTTCCTCAGTTAGAACCTATCAGCAATCTGGCATTCTCAAAATCGGACGCAGACGATGTTCGTGTTGCTGCAAATGTTGCAGGCGATGAAGTTGCCGCAATCATCAACTATGTTGCAGAAAAAGGCGCTAAGACAAAAACTATTAAAGTAGAATTCGATATCGATGTAGAAGTGGATTTCTATTTGTCTGACGGCGAGCACGACTGCGAAAAAATCAAAACATTAAAAGGAAAGAGCATCGCTTTTATGATGGATCCCGGAACAGTTGTTCAGCTTTTGGGTAAAAAATAATCCTACATAAAGAAAACGCCTTTGCATCGCAAGGGCGTTTTTTTACTGTCTTTAAAAATATAATGGCGGGAAAGCTTTGCTTTCCCGCCGCTTGTTTTTTATTTTCCTAACTCTTCCAAACACTTCGGACAAATGTTTTTACCCTTGAAGGTAAACACATCCTTGGTGTTTCCGCAGAATACGCAGGAGCGTTCATATTTTTTCAGGATGACGCAATCCTCGTCCACATAGATTTCCAGTTCGTCCTTTTCTGCGATATCCAGAATACGGCGGAGCTCAATCGGGAGCACGATTCTGCCCAGCTCGTCCACTTTTCTGACAATACCTGTTGATTTCATAACTCTCACCTCATAATAAATTTTCGAATCATTATTCTATGGTCACATTATAGCATTTTATGTCAATCAAGTCAACGGATATAATTTTAAGTTTTTGTGAACAAAACATGACCAAAATCTACATGCTGTACATAGCGTACATGCGACTGTATAATCCGTCCTGCGCTAAAAGCTCTTCGTGGGTTCCTTTTTCTTCAATACCGTTTTCCGTCAGCACCAAAATGGTGGATGCATTCTTGATGGTAGTGAGTCGGTGCGCAATCACAAAGGTGGTTCTTCCCTTGGCAAGCCGCTCTAAAGATTCCTGCACAATGCGCTCACTTTCGTTATCCAAAGCCGAGGTAGCTTCATCTAAAATCAGAATGGGCGGATTCTTTAAAAATACACGGGCAATGCCGATTCTTTGCTTCTGACCGCCGGAGAGTTTTACGCCGCGCTCGCCCACATATGTATCGTAGCCGTTTTCGAGTTCCTCGATAAAGTCATGCGCTCCGGCAAGCCGTGCTGCCTCTTCCACCTGCTCACGGGTTGCACCGGGGCAGCCGTACTCAATGTTTTCAAATACCGTACCGGAGAAAAGATAAATATCCTGTTGCACCACGCCAATGCTTTGGCGCAAACTCTTTAAAGTCAGAGAACGAATGTCTTTTCCATCGATGGAAATCACGCCGTCTGTTGTGTCGTAAAACCGGGGAATCAGGCTGCACAATGTGGTCTTTCCGCCGCCGGAGGGGCCTACCAATGCAATGGTATCACCGGGCTTTACCTGAAGAGAAAGCTGATTCAGCACATTGTCCGTTTCGGTGGAATAGCTGAAGGTGACGTTATCAAAACAAATCTCGCCCACCACATCGGTCAGCTCTTTTGCATCGGGGGAATCCGTGATTTCCACGGGCGTGTCAATCACTTCAAAGAACCGCTCAATGCCCGTCATACCGCGCTGGAACTGCTCCATGAAATCCACGATTCTGCGGATGGAGCCGAGTAGGGTCGCGGCGTAAAGCAAAAACGCCGTAAAGTCTGCCGCTGTCAGTTTATCATACTTGATGAAGAAGGCACCTGCCACAACAATGGTGATATACATCAGACCGTCAAAGAACCGGGTGGAGGATTGAAAGCCTGCCATGTAGCGGTAGGAAAGCTTTTTGATGGAAAGAAGCTTTCCGTTTCCTTCTTCAAACTTTTCTTTTTCACATTCCTCGTTGGCAAAAGAGTGCACCACGCGGATACCTAAAAGTGCATCCTCTACCTGCGCATTCAGTTCACCAATCTGGCTGCGCTGTGCTTTAAACTGCACACGCATCTTCTGGTTAAAATACCGCGTAAATATCACAATCAGCGGAATGATTGCAAAAATAATCAATGTGAGCCAGATGTTAAAGGAGGCTAAAATAATAAAGGAAACAATAATCTTTACCGAGGAAATAAAAAGCTCCTCGGGGCAATGATGCGCAAACTCCGTCACATCAAACAAATCGTTGGTGATGCGTGACATAATTGTGCCCACCTTGGTGTTATCATAAAAAGAGGAGGACAGATCCTGCAAATGCGCAAACATATCCCGCCGCATATCCGTTTCCATTTTTGCACCCATCACATGCCCCACGCTTGCCATATAGTAATGTGCCGCCGTGTCGATGATGCGAAGCAAAAGATAAATACCGCCCACCGAAAGAATGGCTCTTGTGGTTAAAGAGGCAATATCCGTGGTTGCCTTGTCTGTAATAAATCGGGCAATTAACGGAAGAATCAGCTCGCAGAAGGTGGTAAACAAGGCACACACCATGTCAAAAAGCATGATTCCCTTATATTTTTTATAATAGGGAAGAAACCGCCGAAACATTCCCTTTTTCCCTGATTTTTTATCTTGCATAGTCAAACACTCCTTTTCTCTTCTATTATACATCATTTCGAAAACCATTACAAGATGTAAATTTCTGATATTGATTTTTACCTGCTTGTGTGTTATGATAAAGAAGTCGAAAAGTAAGCCTTCCCATTGATGGAAGCTTTTCAAAATTTTTATCTTTGATATAACATGAGCGTACTAAATTTTCAAAAAAAGTCAACAGGAGTCGGAACATGAACGATTTTGAAAGACCATTATATCATTACAAACCCCAAAAAGGGTGGATAAATGACCCGAACGGATTGGTTTATTTTAACGGGTATTATCATCTTTTTTATCAGCATGCACCGCATTTTGAAACGCCGTGGAAGGAGTCCATGCATTGGGGACATGCCAGAACCAAAGATTTCCTCGTGTGGGAAGAGCTTCCCGTTGCACTTTATCCGGATAAACCATATGATAAAAAAGGTTGTTGGTCCGGAACGGCAATTGTCAAGGAAGATATATTGTATTTGTTTTATGCATCCATAACAGAGGACAACGCTCAAACCGTAAGCGTTGCATACTCCAAAGACGGGATACACTTTGAAAAGTACCCGGGCAATCCGGTGATTGACCGTTACCCTGAAGACGGTGGTCCTGATTTCAGAGACCCTGCCGTTGCTTATATTGACGGAAAATACTATTGCGTTATGGCAACAGGACACCCTGAAACCAAAACAGGGCGATTGCTGATATATGCAAGCGACAATCTTACCGACTGGGAATATGTCGGCATAATGGCAGAGTGGGAGAACGCAAAATATACAGAATGTCCCTCATTTATGCAGGCAGGTGACAAGGTTTTGCTTTCTGCTTCTGTTTGTCCGCTTGAAGAAAGGCATTACTTCCGTATTATGTACGGTAAATTTGAGAACGGTGCGTTTCAAATGGAGATAAGCAGCGATGTGGATAAAGGACCCGACCAATATGCAGGGCAGATATTTAAAGACCATAAGGGAAGATGCATCATGATGACATGGATTCCCGGCTGGAGTTATATTGGTTATGCGAAAAACGATATGGGCTGTATGTCTGTTCCGCGCCAAATTTTTACGAAAAACGGCAAGGTGTACGGATATCCGGTGGAAGAAGTACAGCATCTGTTAAAAGATAGTGACGAGGCGGTTAAAATGACGGAAGACGGCTTTATCATTGAAAGGAAAAACAGAGAAAGCGTTGTGCACCGCGGCACGGCTACAGATATCAAAATCATACGCGATTCGTATATATTAGAAGTGTTTGTCAATGGCGGAGAAACGGTTTATTCGGTTCTTTTATAAAAATACTGAAGCTAACAAAAAATACATTTATAACAAAACGCTTGCACTCAAGGAGGAAACAACATGCAGCTTGCAAAAATTTTTACAGACCATTTAGTTTTGCAAAGAGAGATGCCCATCCGTGTGTTCGGAACAGGCTCCGGTACGGCAGTCGTGCGGTTTTTGGGCGAAGAAGTGACAAAAACATTTTCGGAAGAGAAGTGGTGCGTGGAATTATCTCCCCGTCCTGCCGGCGGGCCTTTTGAGATGGAAATAGAGTTAAACGGAGAAACAATCACCCTTTCCGATATCTTAATCGGTGACGTGTTTTTAGCCTGCGGTCAGTCCAACATGGAAATGCCCCTTTTTAGGACGGAAAGCGGTTTTGCGGATGCTGCGCATTGCGAAAATGAAAACATCCGGTATTTCACCGTTCCCAGACGGTACAAAAAAGGTCTGGATACCTATAACTACCACTTTATCGATATGTTTTCCACCGACACTCCCTGGGCAATCTGCAAGGAAGACACGGCGATAAACTTTTCTGCCATCGGTCACTATTTTGCAGAAATCATCCAAAAGGAAGCGGATGTGCCTGTGGGCATCATTTCCTGCAACTGGGGCGGCAGACGCATCGAGGCATTTATTGAAAAATCCTATTTTTATGGTGAGCCTTCTTTAGAATCCCAGATGCGAGAGTTTGAGGAATACAACAAAACTCTTGATATGGAAGCGTACGAAAAAGAGATCCTTGCCTTTGAGGAAGATGTGAAGCAGTATATTCTGACGGAGCAGGCAGGCTGCATGGAAAATGTGCTTAAGATGGGTGTTTACGCCGCGGCGGATACCATCAATTTAGACCGATTCCCTTATCCCCCCAAAGGTCCATACGACAGCACGTCTCCTGCAACCTTGTGGGATTCCATGTTTTCGGAAATTGTGCCTTACGGCGCAAAGGCAATGCTGTGGTATCAGGGCGAATCCAACGGAAGCGACAGAGATTACTGCGAAAAATACCTGACATTTTTGCGTTGTATCCGGGAGCAGTTTAAGAGTGATATGGAGGTATACGCCGTGGAGCTTGCGCCTTACCTTCGCCACAATGCCGATTACAGAATGCATCCCAATGATACGTTTGTTACCGAGAATAACTGGGCTTATTTAAGAGAGCAACAGCAGGAAGCCACCGTAAAGGGCAAAAAGAATTACCTGATTACCACCCAAGGGTTGGGCGATATGTATGACATCCATCCCAAGCGGAAAAAAGAGCTGGCAGAACGCATGGCGAAAAAAGCGCTTCGGTATACATACGGTTTGGATGTTCCGGCGGACCAGCCTGTTTACAGGTCTGCGGAGTTTAAAGATGGCAAGGCTTATATCACACTGGATAATGCCGAAGGTCTTTTCGGCCGGCTGTGGTCGGTGGAAATGAAGATTGCAGGGAAGGACAAGGTTTTGCACCCGGCAACGGTGGAAATCACGGAGGATAACCGCCTTGTGGTGTATAGCGAAAACGTACCCGAGCCGATACTGGTGCGGTACGGCTTCTGCATGTACAATTTCAGCAGTCAGATTTATAACAAGTACGGCTTGCCACTGGCACCTTTCAGAACGGATAAAGATGCATAAAAAAGGAATTTTCTTTCTTAAGGCCCCGATTTAATATCGATTGCAGGGGTTGGCACGTGGAAGGCGATTGGTTTGAATGGAACTACCGTATTGTTGATTCAAACGGTATGTGCCTTGCC
>JAFQLU010000036.1 GCA_017396465.1 Clostridia bacterium
TTACGCCCGTTACCATCACCAACTCCTCTGCAACCTTTATGAATACCTGGATGGGTTCCTTCCGCTACAATACAACGGTTTGGGTGCCTGCAGGCAACTACAGAATCGAGATTCTTCCCGATGCTGCAGAGGAAGACGGAATGTACAAATTCTTTGCAGACTACATTGCCATTACCCCCGGTGAAGAGCCCTTTATCGTAGGCTTAACCAAGGACGGCAACACCTACACTGCAAACATGAAAGCTTCCACCGAAGTGACCGGCAAAGTTATCATTGCCGCATACAACGGAAAAGAGCTGGTTGCAATGAACGACGACGTAGTTCTCACAGAAGCAACCAAAGAAATTACCGCATCTTTAACAACAGATCAAACTGTTACAAAGATTAAAGTGTTCGTTTGGGACGACACAACTGACTGCATTCCGCAGACAGCTTCCAAAGAATTTCCCAATAACTGACTTTTAAATACCCAAAACAGAAGAGATGTAGCGTTTGCTACATCTCTTTTTGTATAAAAAAACTGCTTCTGTACCGAAGCAGTTTTTTTTAATCAATCTAATATGGCACCTTTTTTCCTTAACACATTCTGGGCACACAAGGGGACGGTTTTGTGTTGACTGCAGGAAGGATATATGATATACTTTTGATGAGGGGATTTATATGCCTAGACAAGCACGAAAAAAGAGCCAGACACAAGGGAACGGTTCTACTGTCTTAACAATCATCTCACTATTACAGGACAACAGAACCGTCCCCTTGTGTTTCCTTATATTATTTCATAAAGTAAAATTACAATATCTATATCATATAAAAAATACCAAATCCATAAAGGAGTGGCTAAATGAAATATTCTATATGCATTCTTATAATAATTGCATCTTTTTGTAATATCATTTGTGGGTGCAACAAGAAAGAAGAAGATGTAGTAGTTAGAACTCATGATGGTTTACATAAAGAGATTGACCGAGAGCTTACGGTTAAAGATTTTGAATTTATTGAAAAAGGAGATGACATATTATATGTGATATATGTTTTAGGAGAACCAAATGGATTAGAAGGCTCCGGAATTTTAAGACCGTATTATTGTCTAAAAGATAGGTCTATTATCACAATTTTAGAAGATGCAAATGGCGTATATGCCATGGAGCAAAGCTGGGTTGACAAAGAAGGGAAACGACAATTAAAATGGTTAATGTCTCCATGACAGACGAGAAAAGGACAAAAGGGAACTTTTTGTCGCAGAGACAAAGGACAAGGGGACGGTTCTACTGTCTTAACAATCATCTCACTATTACAGGACAACAGAACCGTCCCCTTGTCTTCCTAGATATTGCTATAGCGAGTTTAGAAAATTCTAATGACTTATTTGGAATTTTAACACAACTAGGTGTTATCAACTGAGAAAGGATGTGTTGGACATGAAAAAAACAGTACTCTATGTAATTGGAATAGTTATGCTTTTCACAACTACGGTATCAGCTATGACATTAAATTTTGGATACCCTGAATATAATGAAATAAAAATTGACAACAGAAGAGAAGGGTTTCACAAACCATTGTTCATTGTTGATAACAGTTTATATGTGCCCTTAAGAGAATTGATGGACAAAATTGATATTCCGATTCAATGGAACGAAGAAGAAGCATTGGCTGAAATTGAGCCTTCCTACAAAGACAATTATCAACCGGTAGAGAATTTATATGCTTTTACCGAATGGAAAGAAGATGGTGTTATTCCGGACAAAGAAACTGCTTTAGCGGTAGGCAAACTTTTGTTGGAAAAATATATGGATGGAACGCAGTTAGAATTTGAGAATGAATCCGGAATTTATTATTTAGATGCTGTGTATTCTCCTGCGGATAATTCTTGGCGAGTTTATCAGGCTAAAATCCACAAAACCGGCGGCGGTGGCGGATCAGGAATATATAGTCCAACCATTATACTTAATAAATTTACCGGAGAAGTAACATTGATAAATACATCAGTCGACAATGAATATTATAATCTTCCCAGTCAATAATACAAGAAGACATGAGACAGGGGGACGGTTCTACTGTCTTAACAATCATCTCACTATTACAGGACAACAGAACCGTCCCCTTGTCTTCTCGGTTCTCTTGTCTTCTGTGCGTGAGCTGAAGGATTCGCTGGTTTCTCAAAGCCTTTCTTACGGTATGGCGATTTCCATGCTCAACGCCGGAACGTCAGTAAACGATGTATCAGAAAAGTGCGGATTTTTGTCAGCATCGGCATTTTCCAACAGCTTTAAGAAAAACTTCGGGTATTCCCCCACGAAAATGCTTTTATAAACGTTCGCAACACAAAAAACACAGAACCAACGCATTGTCAGTTCTGTGTTTTTTTCATGATTTTTTCCTTTGTCTTCCATCATTATCGATGGTGTAGTTTTCTGTATAAACAAGCTCCGAGGCTTTCACGAATTGATATCCGTCCGCCTGCAAAGCTTCAATCACACGGGGCAAAGCCTCCGGCGTGTTTTTTGCACCGTTGTGAAACAGCATGATAGAGCCCGGCTTTGTTCGTTTTGTCACCCGTTCTACGATTTCGTCCGGCGATAAGTTTTTCCAGTCTAAGCTATCCACATCCCATTGTACCGTGAGCATCCCCTGCGCTGCTGCTTCTTCCATTACCGTATTATTGTATTCGCCGTAAGGTCCGCGAAACAGACTTGGGCGCACGCCTGTGGCGTTTTCGATTTTATCGTTGCAGTTTTTGATTTCCGCGCTGATTTTTTCTTTGGAAAGACCGTCAATATGTGGGTGAGTATCGGAATGGTTCATGATTTCGTGTCCGGAGGCAACAAACTTTTTCACCGATTCGGGATATTTTTCCACCCAGCTTCCCACCATAAAGAAGGTAGCAGGCACGTTATATTTTTGCAGAATAGCTATCAGTTGGTCTGTGTCGCTGTCATCCCACGCCGCGTCAAAGGTGAGGCTCACCAGCTTTTCGCCCTCGCGCTCCACGCTGTAAACCGGAAGAAGCTTCTCGCCCCCGTCCTGATACACCTGCGTGCTTTCTATGCTTCCCAGCGCCAGCATCCCCACGGCACAAACCATGAGTGCCAGATAGGAAAGCGCCCGTTTTTTGTTCCAGACAAATACCTTCATATCTTCGCTCCTTTTCCGTTTTTCTTCTTGTTTTATCCTATTCCGGAAAAGAGCGATATAGAACAGTACTTACTGTTTTAAACAGATAACCATTTCTGCATACAAATAAAAAGAGGAATGGAAAAAGCGGGGCTTTCTCCATTCCTTTTTCATAATCATTCCAAATTAAAATTCGCTTTCTCTGCCTGCTCTTTTGTCCAGCTTCGCTTTTACAGCGATGGGCAGACCAAACAGGTTGATGAAGCCCTGGGAATCCTTCTGATCGTAATCCTCGTCCTCACCGAAGGATGCTGTGATTTCATCATACAGTGTGTAGGGGCTGGTTACACCGGCGTTGATGATGTTACCTTTATAAAGCTTCAGTTTTACTTCACCGGTAACGGTTTTCTGTGTTTCATCAACGAAAGCGCAAATTGCCTTGCGAAGAGGTGTGAACCACTGACCGTTGTAAACGATGTCAGCCATCTTCTGTGCAACGGTTGCTTTAAAGTGCGCTGTTTCTTTATCGATACAGATGGTTTCCAGCACTTCATGGGCATGGTACAGAATGGTACCACCGGGAGTTTCGTAAACGCCACGGCTCTTCATGCCAACCAGTCTGTTCTCTACAACATCGAAAATACCGATACCGTTTTTGCCGCCCAGCTCGTTCAGCTTTCTGATTAAAGAAACGCCGTCCATTTCTACGCCGTCAATCTTTGTGGGAATACCCTTTTCAAAGGAGATGGTTACATAGGTAGCTTCATCGGGAGCTTTTTCGGGAGAAACGCCCATTTCCAGGATTTTGTCGAACATAGGTTCGTTTGCAGGATCTTCTAAATCCAGACCTTCGTGGGAAAGATGCCACAGGTTCTTATCCTTGGAATAGTTGGTTTCACGGGTAATTTTCAAAGGAATATTATGTGCTTCTGCGTAATCGATTTCATCGTCACGGGATTTTAAATCCCAGATTCTCCAGGGAGCGATGATGTCTAAAGAAGGATCAAATGCTTTGATACCCAGCTCGAAACGCACCTGGTCGTTACCTTTACCGGTACAACCGTGGCAGATAGCTTCTGCGCCTTCTGCGTGTGCAATTTCAACTAAACGCTTTGCGATGGCAGGACGGGCAAAGGAGGTACCTAACAGATAGCCTTCATATTTTGCGCCTGCTTTTAATGTGGGCCAGATGTAGTCTTCTACGAATGTTTTGTTCAGGTCTTCAATGTAGAGCTTGCTTGCACCTGTTTTGATTGCTTTTTCTTCTAAGCCTTCCAGCTCGCTGTCCTGACCAACGTCAGCCGCAACGGCGATAACTTCACAGTTATCGTAGTTTTCTTTCAGCCACGGAATGATGATAGAAGTATCCAGGCCGCCGGAATATGCCAGAATAACTTTTTTGTAAGATTTCATATTTTCCAAACTTCCTTTCAAGGTTAAAATCAATTCATACATATCATTATACAACATAAACGGAAAAAGTCAAGCCTTTTTCCGCGTTTTTCCTGCATATTATGCAACTTTATGCAGAATAACATGAATATTATTCATCGATATACATATTTTGTGCATTTTTATACATTTTTCAAATTGGCGTTGCGGTTTTTGCCCGTTTGTGGTACAATAAAGGATAGAATTTTGAAAAAAATGAAAAAAAGGGAACTTTTTCCTCATTTGTTTCGTATAAACAGTATAGGGAGTTTTCTCCCGAACGAGGTGTGATAAAAAACCTCAAAAAAACAATTCAAAGGAGGAAGTTTTGATGAAAAAAGTTTTGATGTTTGTTTTGGCGGCATCCATGCTGTTTTCCATGATGCTGCCTGTTCGCTGTGAGGATGCCGAAACCCCACGCGGTGCCATCCCCATGCTGGAGGACACGGATGGTACTGTGCAATGGTTTTATAACCACGGCATTTTGAAAGGCACAGGAGACGGCTTTGAGCTTGCCCGTGAGGTAACGCGCGCCGAAGCCCTTGCGTTTATTGAGCGGACATACGGTCTTGCCGAAGCCATACCCGAAGGCACCCAACCCTTCACCGATATGGCAGGGCACTGGGCGGAGAAAACTGTGCACCGTTTTTATGAAAACGGTTATGTAAACGGCACAACCGAAACCACCTACACGCCCGACCGCACCGTGAGCGGCAAAGAGTTTACCAAGATTTTTCTGTCCGTTTTGGGATACAAGGATATCACCATCGAAAACGCCTATGAAAAGGGCACGGAGGCAGAGCTTCTGTCCAACAATTTCACCCGTACCGTTGTTCGTGAAAATCTGCCCCTGCTTCGTTCCGACGTGCTTCGCATCTGTAGATATGCGCTCACGGCAAAAAATGCAGAAGGCGCTTTTATGCATGATGTTTTATTGGAAAACGGCGTATACAAAAGAGAGGATTTTGAAGGTTTCTTATATGGCGGCACCCCTGCCGCAGACAGTGAGCGCAAAGAGCCTACCCTTACTGACCGTTTAAATGCCGCTATGCCCGAGGACAAAAACTATATGTTCTCTCCTCTGTCTCTTAAAATGGCGTTTGCTATGGCAGCAAACGGCGCGGCAGGCGAAACAAAAGAGCAGATGCTGGATGTTTTGGGGATTGAGGATTTAGATGCATATAATCAGTCCGCTCAAGAGCTGATTGCAAGCTATAACGCCTCCGACCTTCTGCAATTTAACGTTGCAAATTCCATCTGGCTCAACTCCGATACGGTGCCTTATGCTTTCCGCAAGGATTTTTCCGATACATTAACCAAATATTATAGCGCCGAAGCCGACACGGTTACAAATAAAACCAAAGTTTCCAAAATCAACGGCTGGGCAAGCGAAAATACGCGCGGTAAAATTCCCGCCATCATTGACGACAACACCCTCGTGGAAGTTCTTCTGTTAAACGCCCTGTACTTTAAAGGAACATGGCAGAATGAATTCAGCCCCCACGCCACAAAGAAAGAAATTTTCTTTGAGCGAAACGGCAAGCAATCGGAAACCGATTTTATGCACGCTACAAGAAATTACAATTATTATAAAGACGATAGCTTAGAAGTTTTAGAGCTTCCCTATTTAAACCGTGCGCCCAAAGAGGACGCAGGGGGAAAATATCTTGGTATGGAAAGCTATGATTATGACGTTTCCATGTTTTTGGTAAACGGCACTATTTCCGAGCAGAAATTTTCTGATATCGCTGATAACAAGCTCAACTCCACCAGAATTTCTCTCGCTGTTCCGAAATTTAAAATTGAAACCGACATTGATTTAAAAACCATCATGCAGGATTTGGGAATGACAATCGCCTTTACGGAAGGTCAGGCAGATTTTACGCCTATGCTCACCTGCAACGAAAAAGGCAGATACTTTTTAACAGGTGCATTCCAGAAATCCTTTATTGAAGTGGACGAAAAAGGAACGGAAGCGGCAGTTATCACAGGCGTTGCCGCAGGTGCAACTTCCGCACGTCCTGCAGAGCCCATCGAAGTCCGTTTCGACAAACCCTTTACCTTTATCATCCGCGACAACAAAAGCGGCGAAATTCTCTTTATCGGCGAATATGCATTTGTATAATCCGAAAAAGGCAGGTGGCAATATGCATCCCTATAACGTTTACACCAATGACGCATGCTTGGACTGCTATGTGACCTCAGTGGGACGTCATCGATGCCCCAAAGGGAACAAAAATTCTCTGTTTCTCCTGGATAAGACTGTGATCCACTATATTGAGAGCGGAAAAGGCATTTTTACCATGAATGGCAAAACCTATCAGCTTCAGGCAGGTGATGCGTTTTACATTCCCCTTCGGGTGCGTGGTGACTACTGTGCAGACGATCAAGACCCTTGGAATTATACCTGGATCTATTTTCAGAGAAACAGCGGAGACCGTTTTTTTGAAGATTTGGGACTTTCCCCGGAAAATCCCATTTATACCACAAAGGAGCCGCAACGGCTGACAGAAATGTTCCGCGCGCTTCACGATATGGAAAAGAACAAATACCTTGCCGTTTCCGATATATTCAACACCCTTTCCGCCATGGTGGAAACCAACAAGAACCCGGTTCCACAGAGAAGGAAAAGCGGTGATGAGTTTATCGCCGCCTGCGAAAGCTTCATTCAGCTCTACAGCGGACGAAAGGTTACCGTAAGCGACCTGTGCGCCCATGTGAAGATTGACCGTACTTATCTGTATCGTCTGTTTCAGTCCCATTTAGGGATGGGACCTCACGAATACATTGCGCGCACAAAATTGGAAATTGCACAAAAGCTACTTCTGGAAAGCCCCTTATCCATTGCGGAAATCGGGCAGATGACGGGGTTCGACGACCCCTTCACCTTTTCCAAGCAGTTTAAAAAATACTATGGGTTATCCCCCAGAAACTACGCAAAAGAAAGGAAAAATCATGAACCGATTTGAAGGAATGATTCTCTGCTCCGACGTAGACGGAACATTGGTCGATGAACAAAATAACGTGCCAAAGGAAAATATCGAGGCCATTGCATATTTTCAGGCACACGGCGGTAAATTTATGCTGGCAACGGGAAGAATCCCCGAAGCGGTAACACCCATCTTAGACGGCATCCATCCCGATTTACCCGGTATTTGCCACAACGGATGCAGTATCTACGATTACAACAAAATGGAATATGTTGCCACGACAGAACTTCCCCGTTCGGCAACTGCACCGGCAGAGGAAATTATGCGCCTTTTTCCGGAAAGCGGCGTGGAAATCATCACCGTGGACGGAATCTACATCCTAAAACCAAATTTCGCCACCGAGCGGCATATTACCTTTGAAAAAATCACGTCTAAGCCTGCAGAATCCTTTGAATCTGTTTCAGCCACCTGGTTGAAATTTCTGTTTGCTCAGGATCCGGATGATACCACAAAGATGCAGGAAGCTATGAAACATTCTCCCTTCAAGGAGGATTTCACATTAATCCGCACGCATCAGTACTACTATGAAATTTTTAACAAAAACGCCAGCAAGGGAAATGCCGTAAAACAGCTTTTTAAGCTCTATGATATTTCCCCCGAAAACTTTTATGCTATAGGCGATAACGATAATGATGTGGAAATGCTGGAGCTTGCCGGTGTGAGCGCCGCAGTAGCAAATGCGTCTGCCTCCGCCAAAGCCGCCGCAAACAATGTGATGACAAAGACCAACGAGCAAGGCGGCGTTGCAGAGTTTATCGCATCTTTATAAACCCATCATATTCAGGAGATGACGAACATGGACATGAATCTTTTAAAAATGCTTGACCCGGAGCTGGCAGAATGTTTAGAACTGGAAGAAACGCGACAGGAAAACAACCTGGAAATGATTGCCTCAGAAAGTGTTCAGCCGGAGCTGACGCTTGCTTTGGCAGGTAGCGCATTCAATAATAAAACTGCCGTGGGAAACCCGGGAAAACAGCGGCTGAAAGGCTCTCAGTATGCCGACAGACTGGAAATTCTGGCAAAAGAGCGCGCCTGCGAGCTGTTCGGCGCAGACCACGCCATTATGACCACCTATTCCGGCTCTGTTGCCAACTACTGCGCCTTTGCCGCACTGCTTGACCTTGGCGACCGTGTTCTTTCCATGGACCCGTCCGCCGGCGCACATCAGACACACGGCGGCAAAAATAATATCACATCCCGCATGTATGATTTCCGTTATTTCGGTCTCAACCCCGAAACCCTTCTGATAGACTATGAGGAAGCCGAGCGCATCACAAAGGAGTTTCGTCCCAAGCTGATTGTTGTTGGCTCTGCCGCATATTCCCGCAGAATCGACTATGAACGGTTAGCCGATATTGCTCATAAAAACGGTGCATATTTCATGACGGACATTGCCCATTTTTCCGGTCTGATTGCCGCCGGCGCAAGCAACAGTCCCGTCCCCTTTGCCGACGTGGTTACGGCATCCACCACCAAAACCATGTGCGGTCCTCACAGCGGATTTATTATGTGCAAGCAATCCCTTGCCGATATCATTGATAAAAGCGTGTATCCCGGCGTTGTGGCATCCCTGCACCTGCAGACGTTGGCAGCTATGACGTATGCGCTGCAGAATTCTCAAACACCGGAATTCCGAAAGCTGATGCATGATGTGGTGGAAAACGCACAGTATTTCTGTGAGGCTTTGAAAAAACGCGGTTTCGGGATTGTAACCGGTGGCACCGATTGTCATATGTTCGTGGCAGACCTTCGTCCTTTTGGCACAGACTGCGAAAAGCTTGCCGATGTGATGCAGGAGGTTGGTATCACGGTGAACACCAAAGCCATTCCCTTTGACAACTCTCCCGTTCCGAGAGGGCTTCGCGCAGGAACCACGGTGCTGACGCAGCGCGGTTTCGGCAAAAAAGAGTTAGACGAGGTCGCCGATATCTGGTATATGCTGGCAACGGATATGGAAAATGAAGACACAAAAGTCAAAGCGAAGAAGCAGGTGCTTCGCTTGTCCGGGCAATTTCCCCTGCCGGAATCAAAAGCTTAATTGATAAGAAAATACAAAAAGATGGTGCAGGAAAATGAAATCATTTTCCTGCACCATCTTTTATGTTACTTATTGTTCGTAATCATCCTGCTGATCGGTTTCTTCTTCATAGTACGGCTGTTCTTCTGTATACTGCGGTTCTGCATAAGCTTGCTGCTGATACGGTGCATTATCTTCATAATACGCACCCTGTTGATTATTGTCGTGATATGCATTTGGGGTACCATTATCATAATATGCATTTTCTTGCTGCTGATTGTCGTAATACTGCTCCTGATTCTGCGGATAATTCTCATAATACGGATTCTGCTGTTCGTACGGATTATCATACTCGGAATTCTGTTCCTTCTTGCTACGGTTTAATACCACAATTAAAAGAATCGCAACTGCAACCACCAGGAAGATTGCCACGCCGATTAAAACCATCACAAGAAGATTTCCGCTGATTAAGCGTTCACTTTCCATGTTAATTGTTCCAACCTCTCTGCCGGTCGGCATCTGTTGAGGTTCCATTGTAGGAACAGGTGTGGGCACAGGTGTGGATTCTACCGTGGGTGTAGGTGTGGGTGCCACATAATCTTTCACGCCTTTTAAATAAATCCAGCCCTTGTATCCATTGTAGCTGACCAAACCCCAACCCCATTTGTCGGTATCCGTCTTTTGCACTTTTCGGGTAACCTGAAGAACGGTGCCGTCAGAAACATGACAAATTTCATTGCCATTCTCGGCGGTGGGTGCTCTTCTTAAATTCATAAATCCATCATTCTGATAGGACTGCACCACCACTGCACGGTTTATTGCTTTGCCGGCGTTGTCTCTTGCCGACTCATACGTTTTTTTGGTGTGATTCAGATGAATCCAGCCCTTTGCACGGATACCGCCCTGTTCGGTATAGCTTTCTCCGTACGCCCATTTTCCGTCATAGGCATAAACATCAAATGCGTGGCAATCGGCAATATATGTAAGAATGTTATTTTCTTTTGTTGTGGGCGAACTTCGGACATTCAGATATCCGTCACCGGTACAGGCATAAACCGTTTCCTGATATGTAAGACCGTCCAATGCCGAAATCGGCTGACACAAAACACCAATTGCCAGAACCAATGTTATTAAAAAACACATACATTTTTTCATTTGAAATTCCTCCTGCGTATGAATCATAATAAAGCTTTATAATGAAATATTCTAAAGAACGAAAAACGCATGCCAACTCTTACTTATGATAGCTTTCGTTGGCGTTTATTTTAAACGCGCGGTAAATTTGCTCTAAAAGCACCACGCGCATCAGCTGATGAGGAAATGTCATTTCAGAAAAAGACAGCCTGAGCTTGCTTTTTTGCTTGATTTCCTCTAAAAGTCCCACGCTTCCGCCGATAACAAAGGTGAAGGTGTTTGCTCCCTTCACACATTCCTCCTGCAGGTATCCGGCAAACCGCTCACTGGGCATTTGCCTGCCTTCCACGCAAAGCGAGATTAACACATCCGTATTTTTGATGGCGTTTAGAATTCTTGCGCCTTCCTTTTGCAGAATTACCTGTTTTTCACTTTCCGAAGGACGGTCGCTCATGGGCTCGTCTGCCAATTCTACAATGTTCAGCTTACAAAAGCGGCTCATCCGCTTGGCATATTCTGCGCATGCTTCTTTGATAAACTTCTCTTTGATTTTGCCAACTGCAATAATATTGATATTCATAGCGCACCCTCAATCCAGTATTTCGGGATAACGTTCAGTGCCACATCTGCTCCAACGGAAAATCCGTTTTCCTTTAAAGCATCACGGACGCAGGTGTATGCCAGCTCCGGCAGATTGTTATGCTCCGAAAGGTGTCCCAGCCAGAAGGCTTTGGTGCCACTTTTTGCCAGTGTGACACAAAGCTCGCCACACAAAGCATTGGAAAGATGTCCGCCGTCGCCTAAAATGCGGCGTTTTAACGGGTACGGATACGGTCCCTGCCACAGCATTTCCACGTCATGATTGGATTCTACAATCACGGTTTCACAGCCGGTTAAATTTTCTATAATCTCGTTGGAAACATAACCCGAGTCCGTTGCGATACCAAACTTACTTTCCCCGTCCGACACCGTGTAGCTGACAGAGCCTTCCGCGTCGTGGGGGATAGAAAAGACATGGACAGTTAATGCTCCGAAGGTGATGTCTGTGCCCGGCTCCACGATATGTCTGTTTTCGTCCCGGATATTGCCGATTTGCCTTGCTCCGCGAGCATATGTCCCTTCCGTGGCGTAAAGCGGCAAATCGAATTTGCGGGAAAGAATCCCTGCCGCCGCAATATGGTCGGAATGGGCATGTGTCAGAAAAATACCGGACAGGTCTTTTCCGGTTTTCCCGAGTCTTGACAAGCATTTTTCTATATAACTGCCTGCAGCGCCACAGTCAATCAGCAGACAGCTTTCGTCGTCGGTTACAAAGGTGGAATTTCCCGACGAGCTGCTCAAAAACGATTGAAACTTAATCATGATATCTCCAAAGTAACAAATTTTATCTCTTTGTATATTGTACCATGAATCAGATTCATTCGCAACATCAAATCTACATTTTTTGGTCTTTTTCTTCTTAAAATTGTAATTTCATTCTTGACAATATCCATATTTTGTACTAAAATATAAGTAAGGGATATTATTTTTTGCCGGAGGCTTTTGATAAAGGAAAAGCCGCAAGGAGGGTACTTATCATGGATTATAATATAGGGGATAAAATCGTTTATCCCATGCATGGCGCCGGAGTTATCGAGGCCATTGAAGAAAAAGAAATTATGGGCGCAAAGCAGACATATTATATCATGCGCATTCCGATTGGTGATATGAAGGTGATGATTCCCACAAAGAACGCAAAAGAAATCGGCGTTCGGGATGTTATTGACCGCGAAGAAGCCGACCGTGTAATCGCAAGCTTTCGTTCCTGCTCCACCGAGATGGATGCAAACTGGAACAAGCGTTATCGGGAAAATGTTGCCCGCATCAAAAGCGGTAACATTTATGAAGTTGTGCGCGTTGTGAAGAACCTGATGTTCCGCGAAAAAAGTCACGGACTCTCCACCGGCGACCGCAAAATGCTTAACGGTGCCAAGCAGATTTTAGTCAGTGAACTGGTTGTGGCAAAATCCTTGAAGCAGAGCGAAGTTGAAAATATCATGAACGAAATCGTCAGCGCAGAGCTGGCATAAATAACGGGAGGGATTCCTTTGGCAAACAAATTGAAAGTGAACATTTTGAGCCGGGAATATACTTTGATTTCGGAGGACTCCCCCGAATATATGAAGCGGATTGCTGATTTGACCGACCGCAAAATGAAAGAAGCGTTAGAAAGAAACCCCGCTCTTTCCACTTCCACGGCATCGGTGCTGACCGCATTAAACCTTGCAGACGAACTGGAAAAGGTAAAGCTGGTTGCCAGAGAAAAGGTTGATGCCCAGGCAGTTGAAATCGCTTCCCTGAAAAAGCAGCTGGAAGATATCAAAAAATCTTCCGCTAAATAAGCGTAAAATAGCATACATGTAGCATCTGAAACGTGCATCCCCTTATAATAAATTGTGTACGTTTCAGATGCATTTTTTTACCGCCCTGAGCAGGCGTTTTTATTTATGCGGCGCACAACGTTTCGTGGCGTAACGTCCTTGCGACACACGCAACACTCCACTCCACACGCAACGCCCTCGCATCGCACGCAATGTCCTCGCGACATACAGCACCATGCGATTCACCCAATACCCGCACGAAATACGCGCTTTTCTCGTCGACACCTCACGCACTTTCATAAGCATTTTGCCGCAAGCTCACCGCATACCATAAAATAAACAACTCACACAAAAAGGCAGGTCTACCACAAGCAAGTATAACCGGAAATGAAGTTATGCAATCATAGAACAAAGATATTTCTAACAAATAATGGTGCAGTTTTCATCGAGAAAACCGCACCATTGCTTGCTTTTGACGAACACAAACTCTACCGTACCTGAGTACGCCGACGAATTTGTGTTCGTCAAA
>JAFQLU010000037.1 GCA_017396465.1 Clostridia bacterium
CCATATGCATGCAAGCGGTTACATCGGCGTAGCCGGAATAGTCGGTAAATGCTCCGGCGTAGGTTTTCAGATAGTCAGAATATGCGGAACACTCTGAAAATGGTGTTATGATATCTGTAGCAAGCTCACCAAACTGAAAAGGTGTGTAGAAGGAAGAGAAATAGCCATACAGTTCGCTGTCGTGACTTTCTTGTGAAACAGGCTCGCCATCTATAAAATAAAACGGACCTGTTTCTATGGAAAATGTTTTCATCAAAGTCATATTACCGCCTTTGATACGGAAGAAAGATGCACCGCCGGTGGCTGAACCGTATTGCCAGTCGTTTGTACGTAAAACGGGATAATCTTTGTACCAACCAAAATTATAGTCAAAAGCGTGAAGTTCCGGGTGTGTAAACTTTTGGGCATAAGAACCGTTCCATACCCATATCTGCAGATCGTTGTTTAAAGGATTCAGACAACTGTATCCGGAGTCCTGAGAAATGGTTGTTCTGCAAAGAATCAGTAAGGGCATGCCGTCTTGTGCAACATCTATCAGCGCACATTTGTTAAAGCCGTCGCTTTGCGCAATATCTATGGCATTGGCGTATGCCATAGCCATTTCTTTTGGCATCTTACATGCGTTGCGGTCGCCAAAATATGTTAAGGGCAGCTCCTCCGGCGTTGCCGAAGCACTTAAAATAAATGCCACCGGTGCAACCACGCCCAGCACCAGCAGCAGGCTTAATAAAATCGCCATAATACGGCGAGGTGTCATGTTTTTTTTCATAAGGTCATCTCCTGTCTTTTTGCTACATTTATTGTAACATATTCCCAAAAAGATATCAATAGAAAGGGCGAAAAATGGAAAATATTTTTTTAGGAAAAAGCCTTGACAAACGGAAAAATATATGGTATCATATTAAGGAATTGAAAGCAGAAGCCTGACCGTTTCTCACCACAAGGGGCCAAAGGAGCCACCAAAGTGGTCCACATTCAACTTTATTTTGTTGTGTGTATCTATGCGGACAGGAATCTGTCCGCATTTTTTGTTTTTTACATGAAAATGCTTTTCAGTTAAACTTTTTTGGAGGTGTTTTTCCATTAGTAAACAAGAATTGTTGATCAACGAAGAAATCAGGGTAAAAGAGGTCAGACTCGTCGGTCCTGACGGGAATCCCCTCGGTATCACATCATCTGCCGACGCATTAGATAAAGCCTATGCCATGAATATGGACTTGGTTTTAATTGCGCCGAAGGCTGAACCTCCCGTATGCAAAATTATGGACTACGGTAAATATCGGTTCGAGCTGGCAAAGCGTGACAAAGAAGCGAAGAAAAACCAGAAGGTTGTCAGCATCAAGGAAATCCGTCTTTCTCCGTCTATCGACAATCACGATTTTGAAACAAAGGTAAATCACGTCAAAAAGTTTCTGTCTGCAGGCGACAAGGTGAAAATCACCGTTCGTTTCCGCGGACGCGAAGTACATCACAGTGCTTTAGGGCTTCAATTACTGGAGAGATTCAAGGATTCGGTCGAAGAGCTGGGTTCCGTGGATAAGCCGCCGAAACTCGAAGGAAAAAATATGAGTATGGTAGTGTCTCCTAAAGGAGCTTCTAAATAAATAATAATTTCGGAAGGGGTAAAAATTATGCCTAAGATCAAAACACATAGAGCGAGTGCTAAAAGATTCAGAGTTACCAAGAACGGTAAAGTGAAGATGAATCACGCTTACACAAGTCACATTTTAACCAAGAAATCCACAAAGAGAAAGAGAAACTTAAGAAAGGGTGCTTATGCGTCCTCTGCGAACCTGAAAACAATCAGAACAATGATTCCTTACAAATAAGATTCATTGAAAACACATTCGCAACAGAAAATAAAATTTTGGAGGTAACAACAAATGGCAAGAATTAAGGGCGCTGTCACCACGCGCAAAAGACATAAAAGAATTTTAAAGCTGGCTAAAGGCTACAGAGGTGCTAAAAGCAAGCAGTTCAGAACCGCTAAAGAAGCAGTTATGAAATCCTTAGCTTACGCATACATTGGCCGTAAGCAGAAGAAGAGAAACTTCCGTCAGCTGTGGATTGCAAGAATCTCTGCTCAGGCAAAGATGAACGGCATGAACTATTCCACATTCATGAACGGTCTGAAAAAAGCAGGTATCGAAATGAACCGCAAAATGCTTTCTGAAATCGCAATTGCAGACAAAGCTGCATTCGCTGCTTTAGTTGAAAAAGCAAAGGAAGCTTTAAAATAATCTGAATATAAGATGAAAAAGGCTGTCACATGGTGACGGCCTTTTTCACTGTCCGTGGAAGGGGAAAATTCCTATATCGGAAAAATAAAACCAAATTCTACGCGATAAAAACATTGATATTTTTCCTATAATGTGTTATACTATATACAGATAAACACTAGGAGCGCATATTTATGAAGTATTTATCAGTCACAGAAATAGCAAAAAAATGGAATTTGACAGATCGCAGTGTGCGAAAATATTGTCAGGACGGTAAAATCCCCGGTGCTTTTTTAACAGGTAAAACCTGGAACATTCCCGAGGACTGCGAAAAACCTGAGCGAGCAAAAAGAAAATCAAGTAAGCCACAAACGCTGCTTGATATATTAATGGAACAAAAAAGCAGCAAGCTTTCAGGCGGAATCTACCATCGTATACAAATTGATTTGACATACAATTCAAACCATATTGAGGGCAGTCGTCTCACCCACGACCAGACAAGATATATTTTTGAAACCAACACCATCGGCATAACGGATGAAAGCGTGAATGTGGATGACATTGTGGAAACTGCAAACCATTTCAGATGTATAGATTCTGTTATTGATAATGCGAAATATGAGCTTTCGGAAAAATATATCAAGGAGCTGCATCTTATTTTAAAAAGCGGTACAGGCGATAGTCGAAAGGATTGGTTCAAGGTTGGTGATTATAAAAAACTTCCCAACGAAGTTGGCGGTATGGAGACGGTGCTCCCTGAAAATGTTCACACCGAAATCAGAAAGCTTTTAGATACGTATCATGCAAAAAAACAGATAGTATTAGATGACATCATTGATTTCCACGTTCAGTTTGAACACATACACCCCTTCCAGGACGGCAACGGACGTGTCGGCAGACTGATTATGTTCAAGGAATGCCTTAAGCATAACATTACTCCCTTTATCATTGACGAGCAGCATAACATCTTTTACTATAGAGGCTTAAAGGAGTGGAACACAGAAAAAAGATTCCTGCGTGATACAGTTCTTTCGTGCCAGGATAAGTTTTATGATGTTCTTAAATATTTCAGACTTGATAAAGTCGTGGTGATGTGATATAATATCTAAGGTTACCTTGCTTGTTAATTTTCAATCATACTGTCTGTAAAGTAAAAATGGCGAAGTAACCACATATAAAACGCTGAAATATAAGATAAATCAAGGAGATGTGATATATAATGAAATTAGGTATAGTAGGTCTTCCCAACGTGGGAAAATCCACATTATTTAACGCGATCACGCAGGCGGGTGCAGAATCTGCAAACTATCCGTTCTGTACCATCGAGCCCAACGTGGGTATCGTTGCCGTGCCGGACGAAAGACTGGACGTTCTGGCAAAAATGTATAACCCCCAGAAGGTGACCAATGCGGTCATTGAGTTCGTGGACATTGCAGGTTTGGTTAAGGGCGCGAGCCGCGGCGAAGGTCTGGGCAATAAGTTCTTATCCCACATCCGTGAGGTTGACGCCATTGTTCATGTGGTTCGCTGCTTTGATGATTCCAACATCATTCATGTGGAAGGCTCTGTTGACCCTGTGCGTGACGTGGAAACCATCAATTTAGAGCTGATTTTTGCCGATTTGGAAATGGCGGAAAAACGTCTGGACAAAACCAGAAAAATGATGAAATCCGGCGAAAAGAAATATAAAATCGAAGCAGAGTTTTTAGAAAGACTGGTGGCGCATTTAGAAGGCGGCAACCCTGCAAGAACGCTGGAAATCAGCGAAGACGATCAGGACATCGTAAAAGAGATTGACCTTTTAACCTTAAAGCCGGTTCTGTATGCGGCAAACGTAGGTGAGGACGATTTCTTAAACGGCATCGAAAACAACGATTTCGTGAACCGTTTAGAAGCACTGGCTGAAGCAGAGGGCGCAGAGGTTATGCCCATTTCTGCAAAAATCGAAGAAGATATTGCAGGTCTTGACCCTGATGAAAAAGGCGAATACATGGAAGAGCTGGGCATTACAGAATCCGGTCTGGACAGACTGGTGAAGAAGAGCTATAAGCTGTTAGGCTTAATCAGCTACCTCACCGCAGGTGAGCCGGAAGTGCGTGCATGGACCATCACAAACGGTACCAAAGCACCCCAGGCGGCAGGCAAAATCCACACCGATTTCGAAAAAGGCTTTATCCGTGCCGAGGTGGTACACTATAACGACTTAATCGCTTGCGGAACCTATGCGGCGGCAAGAGAAAAGGGTCTGGTTCGTTCCGAAGGGAAAGAATATGTGATGAACGACGGCGATATCGTTCTGTTCAGATTTAACGTATAAGAGTAGAAAAATGCCGGATGGACTGTCAGATGATGTGACAGCCCATCCGGTTTTTGTTTTTGTGGTGTGTCATGGATAAAAACAAGGGACTGTAGCAAAATGCACAGACCGCATAAAGCATAAATAAGCAGATATAAAGCTGTTTAGAAAGATATAAAAATCAAAAAGAGCTAAAAAAGAATGTAGAAATTTGTCTTACAAACAAATTTCTTGAAAATATCATGCTTTATGCTATGAAAAAACTTCGCCTCTCGGTGTATAAGCATACACCTTCGGGTAACCAAAAGCAAAGTGCAACCTTGCTTTTGCTCAGTTTTTCCATTCTGTACTATTTTCCGTCCAGTCCAAAAGAGCTGTAGCATTTTGCTACAGCTCCTTTGGTATTTACATTGTGATTTCAGCTGCAGGGGAAACGGGAGGTGTGATGCTTTCGGATACATCCATATCCTCGTCCTCCGTTCTTGCGTTTGCCAGCATCAGCTTGATGCGGTTCTGCTGGTTTACGCGGCTGGCGCCGGGGTCATAGTCCACGGCAACGATGTTGGCATCGGGGTGAATGGCTTTGATTTTATTTTCCATGCCCTTTGCCACAATGTGATTGGGAAGACATCCGAAGGGCTGGGTACAAACAATGTTTTTCACGCCTTCGGTTACCAGCTCTGCCATTTCGGAGGTTAAGAGCCAGCCCTCGCCCATTTTCACGCCCTGACCAATGTATCGCTCGGTGATATCCTTCTTTTCGGAAAATCCCATGGGAGCGCGGAATACGCTGTGTTTTTTCACGATATCATACATCTTGTTCTGCCGTTTGGTGAGGTAGCCGTAAGCCACCTTGCTGATAAAGGCTTTTACGGCGGTGTTGCCATACAGCTTCTGGTCCACAACACCGTTATACACACAGTACAGACAGAAATCCAAAAGCCCCGGCACCACAACCTCGGCACCCTCGGAAACGAGGAATTCCTCTAAATGGTTGTTGCCGATGGGGGCATATTTTACATAGATTTCGCCCACGATGCCCACGCGGGGACGGTTTTCCTGCCGGCGCTTTACTGCGGCAAAATCCTCCAGCATGGCAGGGAAATATTTTAATAAAGAACCAAACGTGGTGGTTTTTCCGGTTTTCCAGCCTTCTAAGAAAAACGCCTGCCACTTGGCAATGACCTTTTGTGTGTCGCCGGGGTTTATTTCATAAGGCTCACATTGGTTCTTGATCATCATGATAAAGTCGCCCAGGATAATCGCCGCCATGGCCTTTTTCAGCATGCGTACAGTCAGCTTGAAGCCGGGAGACGGGGAAAGACCGGACACATTTAAGGATATCACGGGAACATGGGGATATCCGGCTTTGTCCAGTGCTTTTTTTAAAAGATGCAGATAGTTGGAGGCTCTGCATCCGCCGCCGGTCTGGGTGATAAGTAGTGCGGTTTTATCGGTGTCAAAATCGCCGCTTTCCAAGGCGTTCATCATCTGACCGATCACGATGATTGCCGGGTAGCACATATCGTTGTGCACATATTTTAAGCCTGCATCCACAACCGCAGGACCTTCGTTTTTCAAAACATGGGTTTTATACCCTTCCTGACGCATAATCTGCTCGATGAAAGAAAAGTGCAGAGGCAGCATATCGGGAATCAGGATGGTGTGGGTTTCCTTCATTGCTTCGGTGAAGGTGTGGCTGTCCCACTGAATTTTTTTGTTCCGACTCAATGGCTTATCTCTCCTTTTCTTTTTGCTCTACTGCGCAGAGCAGACTGCGCAACCGGATTTTCACGGCACCGGAATTGTTGATTTCATCAATTTTAATCTGGGTATACAGTTTATCTTTTTCTTCTAAAATTCTGCGCACCTCATCGGTGGTAACGGCGTCGATACCGCATCCGAAGGACACCAGCTGAACCAGGTTCGCCCGATTGGAAAGGGCGCAGTATCTTGCGGCGTTATAGAGACGCGCATGATAGGTCCACTGGTTTAACACATGCACCTTCGGCATATCTGCCAGGTCGCACACGCTGTCGTCCGACAGCACAACGCAACCCAATGACGCAACCAAACGGTCGATACCGTGGTTGATTTCGGCGTCGATGTGATAAGGTCTTCCGCACAAAACAATGATGGGCAGGTCATGCTTTTCGGCGTACTGAATGGCGTAATCACCATAGGTCAGCACCTGCGTTTTATAGTCCTCCATTGCCTGATACGCCGCTTTGGTTGCCTGCTTGACTTCGGAAAGCGTCAGATCGGGATACGCTTCCTTCAGGCAGGGGAAAATCTGTTTCGGGAAGGTTTTCGGATGGTCTACGCCAATATAGGGGTATAAGAAGATGATATCCTTCACCCGGGGCATATTTGCGGCAATCAGCTCGGGGTAATATGCCACAACGGGGCAGTTGAAATGGTTATCACTCTTTTTCTCGTCGAAATTATAGGACATGCAGGGATAGAACACCGTTTCAAGCCCTTTGTTGATCAAGTCCGTTATGGCACCGTGCATCAGCTTGGCGGGATAGCAAACGGTGTCGGAAGGGATGGTGTCCCGTCCTAATTCATAGGTTTTTCGGGTGGAGGCTTCGGAGAATACCACGTCCACGCCGATGGCGGCAAAGAAGGCTTTCCAGAAGGGATACATTTCTAACACGTTCAGCCCCAGAGGCATACCGATTTTGCCGCGCTTGCCGCTGATTTCCCTTCTGCCGTTTTCTTCAAACAGGTTGCGCTTGAACTGATACAGGTTGGGTAAATCCTTGCTTTCAGCGGTTTTTAAAGGTGTTTCACAGCGGTTACCGGATATGAACCGTCTGCCGCCGGAGAAGTTGTTCACCTGCAGACGGCATTTGTTGGTACAACCGCTGCAGATAACTTCTTTTACCGTATTTTCAAAGGTTTCCAGCTCTTCCCTGGAAATCAGGGAAGATGCTTCTTTTTTCAGCTCTTTTGCGGAAAGTGCGGCACCGAAGGCACCCATCAGTCCGGCAATTACGGGACGGGTAACCTCTTTGCCGATTTCCCGTTCAAAGGAGCGGAGAATGGCATCGTTATAAAATGTTCCGCCTTGCACCACGATGTGCTCGCCCAAATCCTCGGCGCTTCTTGCGCGGATAACCTTATAGAGCGCATTTTTCACAACGCTTAAGGAAAGGCCGGCAGAAATATCGCCAATGGTGGCGCCGTCCTTTTGTGCCTGCTTTACGGAAGAGTTCATAAACACGGTGCATCTTGAACCCAAATCCACCGGCTGGGTGGCGAAAATACCCAGTTTTGCAAAGCTTTCTGCATCGTAGCCCATGGATTTGGCAAAGGTTTCGATGAAGGAGCCACAACCGGAGGAGCATGCTTCGTTCAGCATGATACTGTCGATTGCGCCGTGCTTAATCTGGAAGCACTTGATGTCCTGACCGCCGATATCAATGATGAAATCCACATCGGGGCGGAAGAACGAGGTGGCTTTAAAGTGCGCCATGGTCTCAACCAGACCTTCGTCAATACCAAAGGCGTTCACCATCAGGCTTTCGCCGTATCCCGTTGCGGCAGAGCCTTTCACGGTGATGCGGTCCTCGCAAAGGTCATAAATCTCCAAAAGACATTTGCGAACGGCGTTTAAGGGGTTTCCTTTGTTAGAGTTATAGTAGCTGTATAAAATGCGGTTATCCTCGTCCACCAGCACCAGCTTCACGGTGGTGGAGCCGCAGTCGATGCCTAAATATGCGTTGCCGCTGTATTCCTTGATGTCTGCAAACTCGACGGACGCCTTTTTATGGCGTTGGCAGAACGCGTCATATTCCTCCTGCGAGGTAAATAAGGGGTCTAAATAATAGCTTCCGCCGATGTCGGATGCGGCAGTTTCCAATCGGGAAACCAAAGCATCATATGTAAGCTCTGTTCCGCTTGTGCGCGCAAAAATTGCCGCGCCGGTTGCTACGAAAAATAAGTCGTGCTCGGGGAAAATAGCGGTTTCGTCTGTTAAATGCAGGGTTTCCTTAAACTGCTTTTTCAGGCACTCAAAAAAGTGCAGAGGACCGCCTAAAAACGCGATCTTTCCCGAAAGCTGTCTGCCGCGGGCAAGGCCCGTGATGGTCTGTTCCACCACGGCATGGAAAATGCTTGCGGCAATATCGCACTTATCTGCGTTCTGGTTTAAAAGGGGCTGGATGTCGGTTTTGGCGAACACACCGCAACGGGACGCGATGGGATATAGCCTTTTTGCCTTCATGCCCATAACATCCATGTCATCGGGTGTCACGTTTAAAAGCACCGCCATCTGGTCGATGAAAGAGCCGGTACCGCCGGCGCAGGTGCCGTTCATCCGTTCCTCCACGCCGCCGGTTAAAAAGAGGATTTTTGCATCCTCACCGCCTAATTCCACCACCACATCCACACCGTCTGTCAGCTGACGAACGGCTTTTTCCGTGGCGAAAACCTCCTGCACAAAGCTTAAAGACGCGCTGTTGGCAAGTCCCAAGCCGGCAGAACCGGAAACCGAAACGGTGAAGGGCTCGTTGCCTAAAATGTCCTTCGCTTTTTCTAAAATTTCCAGCGTTTTGGTACGCACCTGGGACAGGTGGCGTTCATAATGGGTGAAAACGATGCGGTTTTCATCCATCACCGATATTTTAACTGTTGTTGATCCGATATCTATTCCTATACTCAGGCGCACGCGATTGCCTCCTATATCTGTTCCCTGACTGCTTTTTGACGGAAAACCAATCATATAAAAGGGAGTTTCTTCCTATTTAAGTATGCCATAGCACTGCACATGCTATACTACCATAAAAATTTTGATTTGTAAAGTGTTAAATTAAAAATTTAACAATGAATTAACCTAAAATTTACGGGAAACCTAAAAACGGGGTGATGGTATGAAACAGATTTTCAAACAAAACCGAACAAAACATGAAGAATCTCTTTGGTGGAAGCGCGCCCTTTCCCATCCGTTGGGGCGGTTTTTCTTTGGTGCGGCGGGTTATGGCGTGCTGGAGCTTTTGTGGCGCGGACGCACCCATTGGTCCATGCTGCTTGCCGGCGGCATCTGTTTTTTGGTATACTACAAATTATGCCGGGATAGCCAACATATGCCGCTTTTTGTGAAGTGTCTTCTGGGCGCGTCGCTGATCACCTCGGTGGAGCTGATGTTCGGCACGGTGGTAAATGTGATGCTTGGTATGAATGTGTGGGACTACACCAATCTGCCCTTTCACTTTTTCGGGCAGGTGTGTTTGCCTTTTTTTATTCTGTGGTTTCTGCTTTGCGTTCCGCTGACCCTTCTTTGCGATTTTCTGCGTATGAAGCTGGGAGATTCCGCTTAAATTTGTGCATCTTCTCTTGACTTTTTCCGGGAACACCGATATAATGAAACTATCTTTAGAAATCAAAGGAGGAACTATCGTGTTAGTACCGGAAAAACGAATTGCAGATTTTGAAAAAATGGGATTTGGTATGTTTGTGCATTGGGGCCTTTATTCCCAGATGGGACAGGGCGAATGGATCAAGCACTGTGCAGACATTCCCATGGAGGAATATAAAAAGCTGTTTGACACCTTCACAGCAGAGGATTTTGACGCAGAAAGAATGGTTTTAGCGGCAAAGGCGGCAGGCTGTAAGTATATCACCTTAACCACCCGTCATCACGAGGGCTTCTCGTTGTATGACACCTGCGGTCTCAATGATTTTGACGCGCCCCATTCCCCGGCAAAGCGTGACCTGGTGAAGGAATATGTGGACGCGTGCAACAAGCATGGCATCGTGCCCTTCTTCTATCACACCACCCTGGATTGGGAGCAGGAAACCTTTGAAAAGGATTTTGATACATATTTAGAGTATCTGCGCAAGAGCGTGGAGGTGCTTTGCACAAAGTACGGCAAAATCGGCGGCCTGTGGTTCGACGGAAACTGGAGCAAGCCCAATGCCGACTGGAAATTAGACGAGCTTTACGGCACCATCCGTAAATATCAGCCCGAGGCAATGATTATCAATAACACAGGTTTAGGCGCAGGCGGCGCTTTGGGACATCCCGAAATCGACTCCGTTACCTTTGAGCAGGGAAGACCCACACCTATGGACCGCACCGGCATGACAAAATATGTTTCTGCCGAAATGTGCTACACCTTAAATGACCATTGGGGCATCGGCTACAGCGACTTAAACTACAAGTCTCCCAAAGAGCTGATTGAGTGTCTGTGTGACTGCCGTAAGGTGGGCGCAAACCTTCTCTTAAATATCGGACCCACGGCGCAGGGCGGCATTGAGCCCATTCAGGAGGAATACCTGAAGCTCATGGGCAGATGGACCTCTGTGTTCGGCGAAGCGATTTATGAAGGTAAGCCCTATTCTATCTCCGAAAACAACCGCGACTTCCTCTTAAAAGGCGAAGACGGCACCATCTATCTTTTTGCATACGATATCGGAAGATTGGGTAGTGAAAACGTTGTGGCACACGGCGGCTTCAACCCCGACAGAAGCTTCCCCTTAAAGGGTGATACCATCGCTGAAATCCGTTGGATGGACAACGATGAAGAGCTGCAGTTCACCCAGGACGGCGACAAGCTGAATGTGGTTTGCACCGGCTTCCCCTATGGCTATAGCTACTGCGTCCGCGTGGCGAAAGTGACAACAAAATAAACAGGAAAAGCAGGCGTCTTTTGAACTGCACCAGTTTGTGCAGACAGCACAAACTGGTGCAGTTCAGTTTTCTTGCGTGCATGTTCTTGTTGACAGAAAATCGCAATGGTGATACAATGGACACAGAATAAAAGGAGGTTCGTTTTATGGAAATCATCAAAACAGAAATCAACATCGGTATTGAAAAACCTTTTACGTTTATACATATGTCCGACACCCATCTGACATTGGCAGACGAGCGGGACGATGACAGAAAAATCCAACTTGCCAAAGACCGTTTCAATGGCTTTCCCCAAGCGGAAGAGGTGCTGGAGGCGGCAACGGAGTATGCTAAAAAAACGGGCTACACCATTTGTCACACCGGCGATCTTATAGACTTTGTTTCATGGGCTAACATCGACCGTGCAAAAGAATTTTGCGAAACGGTGGATGTATTCATGGCAGCAGGAAACCATGAATTCAGCCAGTATGTGGGCGAAGCATGGGAGGATGCGGACTACAGAAACCAGAGCCTTCAAAAAGTGCAGGCGGCGTTTCATAACGATATCCGCTTTGCTTGCCGTGAGGTAAACGGCGTGAAGCTGGTTGCCATTGACGACGGATATTATCTCTTTGAGCAGGCACAGCTGGATGCTTTAAAGGAAGTGGCAAAAGAGGGAAAACCCATTATCCTATTTATGCACACACCGCTTTACACTCCCGAGTTTTACGAGTTTTCCATGAACCGCCCCTATCCGCCCGATTCGGCATATCTTGTGGCGGCACCGGAGGAAAAAATAAGCTGGTACAGCGACCACAGATACCGTCAGCAGAAGGCCGATGACATCACGCTGGAAGCTTATAACTATATTGCATCCGAGCCGTTAATCAAGGCGCTGATTGTAGGACATAATCACAGAAATTTTGAAAGCCCGTTTATATCCAGAATCCCCCAGATTATGACAGGTTGTACGGATATTCGTGAAATTACGGTAAAGTGAGGAATTTATTATGAAGATTTATATTTTTGCAGATATTGAAGGCTGCTCCGGTGTGTATGCACGAGAGCAGGTGCTTCCCGTCGAAGGACGTTTTTCAGAGGGGCGTGCGTGTATGACGGCTGATGTCAACGCCTGTGCACAAGGCTGCAAGGAGGGCGGCGCAGACGTGGTTGTTGTCCGCGATGGTCACGGAGGCAGCTATTCTCTGAACTGGGATCAATTGTCCGAGGATATTGACGAGGCGATTTGCGGCTATACATCTGATGACCGTTTTTCAGGTCTTGCGGACGCAGATGGCGTAATTCTTTTGGGGTATCATGCTATGGCGGGTACCGCAGGCGGCGTGTTAGAACACTCTATGTTTTCTGTTAGTATTCAAAACTATTGGATTAACGGCTGTAAAGCAGGCGAAGTTGCCATTGATGCCGGCATTGTGGGCGAACACGGAAAACCCGTTATTATGGTGTCGGGCGATGATAAGGTATGTCTTGAAGCCAAAGCACTTCTTCCGTGGATTGAAACGGCGCAAGTAAAGCGTGGTCTTTCCACCTTCGGTGCCGCGTTGCTTCCGCCGAAAAAAGCACATGATATCATCAGGGAATCGGCAAAAGCGGCGGTAGCACGTATTGCAGATATGAAACCGCTGGTGTATGCTTCCCCCGTGAAATTCCGTGTGGAGTTGACAGAACGGAATCGCCTGCCCCATACCATTCACAGAGAGGATATCACTATCATAGACGGCAGAACGTATGAGGTGACGGCGGACAGCATGGAAAAAGCTCTGTTCGCCAGTCTATAGGAGAGAGAAAAATGGCAGAAAAACTGATTGGCTGGGATGAAGACGGCGTGTTTCTGCTGATTGAGGAAAATGGCGAAACCGTTTTAGCGCTCCCCGCCTTTGAGGATATGACATTGGAAGAATTGGTTGAATATAAAGACCGTGTGACAGAAAAAATTCACGCCATGGACGAAAACGAGCCGAAGCGAAAATCCGGCGAAGCACGAGAAGCATGGGAAGAGCTCCACGAGGAGCTGGAAGATATCCGTGACGAAGTGGCAGAATATATTGACGAATTTTAAAAAAAGAGAAGAAGCATCAAAATGACGCTTCTTCTCTTTTCAATATCATCTTGTACTCTCCGGGCGTCATGCCGCAGTGCTGTTTGAACATGCGGGAAAAATAAGAATTATCGTAGATTCCCACGCTTCTTCCCACGTCGCAAACAGGTCGGTTCGTGCTGGCCAAAAGCGTCATGGCACGGTACATTTTCAGCTTATTAAAATATACAATGGGCGGCATGCCGAAAGCAGATCTGAACTTTTTGATGAAATACGTGGGTTGCATAAAGCATACTGCGGCAAGCTCTTCGATTTTTACAAGCTCATGGATATGCTGCTGCATATAGCTTATCACATCGCGAAACGGATCGGTCATCATATCCTGCTCGTATCGAAGCTCCGTATATTCCCGTATCACCGACGCAATATTTGTGCAGAAAATAGCATCATAAATGATGTTTTTGTTCATTTCGTAGCGGATGGAATCTTCAAAAAATTTCGAAACAGCCGCAATGTTTTCTGTATGCACCACATAATTGTCGTAGGAAAATCCCAAGGCTTCATACCACGGTTTTTGATTGATGTAGCATTCAAAATTGATTTCGTACATGGTGAGGTCTTTGCACATAGCGGAATATGTCCGCATTTTTCCCATGGGAAGATATGCTAAATCTCCCGGGCGAAGCAGAAAGCTTTCCTCTTCTACCATGACGCAGCATTCGCCGGACAGCACAAAGAAAAAGGCATCACTCATTCCAACATGCCCTTTGGGATCGCCTTCCCATGTGATGGGCGGCACATATAACTGCACAATTCTGGGGATAATCTGAAACTGTTCGATTTCGGGGGTGAGGTATCGGTATGTATCCGGCATAGTTTTCTCCTGTTTCGTGATATACAGTATAATTTCGTCCTATAAAGAAGAAAAAACGAGAAAAGTATCACTTTTATATTTTTATAGATATTGCAATATTATTTTATAAAACGCAAAATTATCCATTTACGGATACATTATACTATTTTATAATAAAAATGTCAACCTATGGAAAGGAGCGATTTCGTTGATTCGGATCAAAAACGGTCTGGTTATAACAGACACTGTTGAAAAAACGAACGTATATATCGAAAACGGCAAAATTTTTGCCGTAACGGAGGAGGAGCTTCCTGCCGATGAAGTGATAGACGCAGAAGGCTTGTATGTGTCTCCCGGGTTCATTGATACCCATGTGCATGGTGGCGGCGGTCACGATTTCATGGACGGCGGAACAGAGTGCGTGAAAGGTGCGCTTGCGGCGCATTTGGCGCACGGCAGTACCACCGTTGTACCTACGACGCTTTCCGAAAGTAAGGAAGCCATTATGCAGGCGATTGCCGACGTGAAGCAGGCAATTTCCGAAAACGATGATTTGCCTTATGTACCCGGTGTGCACTTGGAAGGTCCCTATTTTTCTCCGGCGCAGGCAGGTGCGCAGGACCCTCGCTACATTACGCCGCCCATTCCGGAAGACTATCAGGAAATTGTGGAATCTGCAGACGGTTTTATTGTAAAATATGCTTTTGCACCGGAGCTTCCCGGAACGGTGGAATTCTGCGATTACCTGACAGAGCACGGCATTCTGCCGGCGGCAGGCCACACCGACTGCACCTATGATGATTTGCTGGTGGCACATGAGCACGGTACGAACATTGTAACGCACCTGTATTCCGGCATGAGCACCATCACAAGAAAAGAAGGGTTCCGCGTGTTGGGTGCGGTGGAAGGAACATATTTGTTGGACGATATGTATGCAGAAGTTATTGCCGATGGTCTCCATCTTCCGCCGGAGCTGCTTAAGCTGATTTACAAAATCAAGGGCGCAGACAGAATCTGCCTGATTACCGATGCTATGCGTGGTGCTGATATGCCCGAGGGAAAATCCATTTT
Source organism: Clostridia bacterium (assembly GCA_017396465.1). Lineage (GTDB taxonomy): Bacteria > Bacillota > Clostridia > UBA1381 > UBA9506 > Congzhengia. Next base: position 15,115 of record JAFQLU010000037.1, read on the forward strand.
AGGCAGTCTTAAAAACGGTACGGAGTGCATCATCGAAGGCGGTATTGCCAAAATGCCCGACAGAAAAGCCTTTGCCGGAAGCGTGGCAACAACCGACAGGCTGGTACGCGTCTGCGTGCATCAGGCAGGCATCCCTTTAACCGATGCCGTAAAAATGGCATCTACCACACCGGCTGTGGCACACGGTTTGAAGCATAAAGGTGCAATCCGACCGGGATATGATGCAGACATTCTATTATTTGATGAAAATATTCAAATCAAAAAAGTGATAATAAAGAAAAATGAAAAAGTAAAAATATATGGAGGAAAATAATATGGAAATCAGAATTTGTGAAAATCCGGACGCATTAGGAAAAAGTGCGGCAGAATTTACGGCAAAAGCAATTCGTGACGCCATCCGCGAAAAGGGGGAAGCGAGAATTGCGCTTTCTACCGGCGCTTCCCAGTTTGACACGTTAAAGCATCTGGTAAAAGAAGATGTGGACTGGAGCAAAGTGGAAATGTTCCACTTGGACGAGTATGTAGACCTGCCGGAGACCCATGGCGCAAGTTTTCGGAAATATTTAAAGGAACGGTTTGTAAATCAGGTGAAGAACCTGAAGAAAGCACATTTCGTGGACGGAACCGTGGAGGGCATTGCAAAGCTTACCGAAGAAATCCGCAAAGCGCCTATTGATGTTGGCTTAATCGGTATCGGTGAAAATACCCATATTGCCTTTAATGATCCCCCGGCAGATTTCGACACACAGGAAGCCTATATCGTGGTAAACTTAGACGAGGCATGTCGGAAACAGCAGTTGGGCGAGGGATGGTTTGCAAGCCTGGAGGATGTGCCGAAGCAAGCGGTTTCTATGACGGTTTATCAGATTATGCAGTGCAAAAAAATCATCACTTGCGTGCCGTATGCCGTAAAAGCATCTGCTGTGGAAAAAACGGTTCACACAACAGAAACCACAAATCTGGTTCCGGCAACAAAATTAAAAGAACATCCTGATTTCACCATGTATGTGGACATGGATTCTGCGAAGGATATTTTGCGCTAAAACAGGATTGAAATGAATGCACCCCAAAAGAGTTGTCTTTTGGGGTGCGCATTGTTTTATAAGTTATTTATTATGATTTATCTTTTAGTTTAGTGGAATTTCTTTGCTCTTACAGTAGGGCTTTATGGTGTTGAGGTCGGAGAACAGCATTACCTTTATCTTTGTTGCGCCATCGGTGGCAAGAGAGGAAGCATCTATGATTTCTGTGGCATTGGCACCAAAATCTTTAGTAAAGGGAATCATGTCTAACAGCTCATTGCCATGATATGCGGCAACTATAGCGGTGGCAGATGTGTCCTCTGGTACCGATACGGCTATGGTTTTATCGGATTTTTGGTAAGAAATATCGTATTCTCTTGTTATGGTAATCAAAGATGCATCCCGAATGGTTTTGGTTGCAATTACATTATCCAAAAGGAAATACGACTGTTCGTTTGCTGCGTTATTGCTGCTGCCATCGGAGAATTGCAGGCAGGAAATATAAGCACCTGCCGACATATTGACGGCAAATTCCGTCACAAATTCGTTATCTACATAAAGTTTGGCTTTTTTGACAGTTTCCATATCAAATTCCACACGGAAATTGTGCCATTCATTTGCAGAAACCACTTTGGAGGTGCTACGTCCGACAGAACCGTCTCGCACGCTGACGGTTCCGTCCTTCGTGATGTAGAAGGCGATGGGCGTTCCCGTGTAGTGAAGGGTGTTATAGGCAGTTTTCAGTTCTGCGTATACGCCGGATACATGGCCGGAAGGAATATAAATATCGGCACTGACGGTGCCTTTTGTCATGGAAGGAATGTTTCTGCTTCCGCGAACAATGGCGCCGGCAGAGTCTTGCAGTTTCAATGCACGATTTTCGGAACCTGCTGATTCTTCCTTATTTTCCACATTTTCGGAAGGGGAGACGGCGGTCTGCCCATAGCTTTTAATCTGAGCATTGTGCCAGCCTTCAAATTTTGCAGAGCTTCCTTCAAATCCATCGTATGCTCCCTGTGTTTTATAAAGATAATCGTGATAATCCTCAATCAGGACACTTCTGCTGGTGTGTGGACCATTCCAGTTGTTGTACCACCACATAACAACGGCATCGTCACCACCTCGGTAATCAGAATATGTAATATCGGTCTGGGTAATTAAATCGTGTTCCCATGTGGCGTAAGACCAGGAAGTACCGGAAAGAAGGTCTAAGTGTTGTTTCCATGTTTTGCCGTCATCTTCCGAGTATGCGGCGGTTAAGGGGAACCGCAGATAGGTGTTTGCACCTAAAAGATTATGACCGGACCAAAGAAGCATTAAGTTTTCTCTGTCTTTTCTCAGAACCGGTAGCGTATTTACTGCAACTACGCCGGAAACGGTGGGAGAAGTATCCCATGTTACGCCGTAGTCAGAAGAGAAGGACTGATAGAAATTTACCACGCCTGCAACCTGACACCGCATCAGCATCAGGAGTCTTCCGTCGGAAAGTTCTGCAACAGAAGATTCGGACACACCGCCTTCGGTACCCAGAGCATCAATACGAATCACCGATTCGGAAGACTGCCAGGTTTTGCCGCAGTCTTTGGAATAGATGGTTGTGGTGGCGAAAGAGCCGGTGCTGTCATACTGCAGACCATAAGGAATGACATAATCCACGTTGGGTCCGTCGCCGTCTTTGACCGATGTAACAATACCGTTGGAATAGGTCAGAGAATAGGAATGACCGGTATGGATAATGGCAGGTGCAGACCAGTTGTATCCGCTGTCGTCGGTGTATATCATCGCCATTTTGCAATCGGATTTGGAAACGTCGTTATCCACAAAACCACGATATTGGTAGTAGATAAAGAAAATACGGTTTCCGTCTTCTATAAAGCTACCACCTTCGTTTCTGCCGGTGGGCAAGGCATCGGTAACAATCGGAGTGGGTTCGCCCCAGGTTCTGCCGCCGTCTGTGGAACGGCGCAGATAGATGCTTTGGGAGTAGGAAGGATTGTTGGCAACAGAAATCAGGTCGCCGTTTGGCATTTTCTGCACCTTTGCATTACAAACAAAGGTGGGTTGATGCGCCACATCCTGTAAGGTTTTGTTGCCGTATTCCACTTCAAAGGTTCCGTTGCCGTTAGAAACGGAGGTTGCTTCGGCATTGCCGTAGTGAACGTACAGTTTTTGAGTTTCGTGTGCGCCGATATGGGGGATACGAACATAAAAACCGGTGCCATCATAGTAGTGATACAACATAGCATTGGCATCTTGGTTCAGAGTAAAACGTACATCTGCCATATCTTTGCGTGTGCTTCCGGCAGCAAATCCGAGTTTTTCTGTGGGAATGAATGCAGCATAATCATAAAGCTCCGTATTTTCCCGGTTGGAAATGGTGTATGGTGTCACATAGCGGAAGGGGAAACCGTTTGCGCCGATAAAATCATCGGTTTCGGCAAAATACGCCCGAAGCATACTCTGACGCGGAGCAATAAAGCTTGCGGTGCCGTCTAACGTTTCATAGTGACAATGCACTTTAAAGTAGCGTGCTGTTTCTTCGAAATGATACAGATAATATTCTTTGCCTGCTTTGAAAAAGCTCCAGTCTTTGACACGCGTGTAGGTGATGTTGTCGTTACTGATATATAAAGAAAGATTTCTCTTTTCCACACGGGAAACATCATCTGCATCGGTAAGAATCAGGCGATTGATTTTCTGTGCTTCTTTTAAATCGATACCGATACTGGTGTAGTCATCGTCCAATATGCAAGTGTCGCTGATAGAAAAGTCCGATAAACTACCGGTATAGGGATCTAAATCGTGTTTGCGGATTCCTATGGTTCCGTTTTCGTCATAAATAGTAATATTGAGCGGAAATTCTTTTTCCATAGTAAAACCTCCGAGAGTGGCGCGAACGGTCAGTGTGACAAGTTTGCTGGTGGCGGATTCGGTAATGATTCCCTCATTTGACATAACGGAGGTGTCACTGCTGAGCCACTGAAGAGAAAGGGGAATCTGAATGAAAGGAACGGTCACTTGTTTTGGTAGAGAAAGATCAGAGAATACGGTATCTTCCGATGTGTTTGCACCTTTTATTGTATCGAAGGTGATTTGTTCCATTAAGGTGCTTAAAACTGCCTTATTGTCTTCATACAGCGGTTTGGTAAAGGCGATGTCATACAGATCCACAGAAACGGCATCTGTTCCGCTCCGGTCATAATTTGCAAGCATAATATCCCAGGTGTTGGCGTTGACATTTGCCACTTTGTGGTTGATAGCGGAATAGGTGTGCACTTTTTGGTTGTCCACATACAGAGTGGGAACATTTTCTTCGCTGATGGAAAGCTTTATGATGTGTCGGCCCGAACCGATGTCAATTCCCGTATCAAAGGTTTCGTTGATGGAGGATGAGGTTGTGATACCGCAGTACACGCTGTCGTCCGTTGTTTTGTAAAATGCAAAGCCTCGTACTTGTCCGTCGGCAGTTCGAAGTTGCTGGGCAAATCCACGCCAACCGTAGTTGGCGGTAACAACAGGAAGATTGATAAAGTCCACATCCATGGAAATGTCCACAGCACCGCCGGAGTAATCGGATAAGTTCTTGCGATAGGAACGAATCACATTGGGCGTTTCGGGTGTTACGGTTTCAAAGCGATATCCGGTATCGTCGGGCGTGCTTCCCTGGGTGATAACGCTGTTTGCTGTTGCCTGATTCGGAAGATAGGCAATACCATTCCCGAGACCGGAAACGGAAAAATTGTTACAGTTATCTGCTGTAATGATTTTACTGCCGGTTAGCAAAATGTTTCCGCTTTCCGATACAGTTGTATTGGTTTCGCTGTCGGATATGATGATGCTGTAGGGGATTTTTTGCTGAAATTCGGTAAGACGGATATGCATAGCATCAAAGGGGAGAATGAATTCTGCATGTCCCAGATCTGGCATAGCTGTACCCGTTGCCCCTATGTCATTTTGGATAAATGCATTTTGGGAAAGATGGTATTGTATGGTTTCGCTTCCTGCGGTAAATGTTAACAAATCGGCGTTTTGATATGTTGCCGAAAGGTACAAAGCATCGGCATCCCATAAAAAACCTAAAAAAGCACACACCTTAGAGTCTGCAGAAGACAGGGAGGTATTTAAATAGGAGTTGGATGCGGTTACCGTACCATCTATGACCGGTTTTGTTTCCGCCAAATAAGCGATGCAATGTTTGTCACTTTCTGTCGTTTCCGCAGATATCGAAAATGCAGAAAGCCCAAATAACATACAAAAACATAAGACGATTGAAAGTGTTTTCTTCATGATTTTCTCCTCTTTTTACAGTTTATATAATGGTTTAGTGATAGATATATCATACAACTCAACCACAACGGCATCGGTTCCGATGCGGTCGTAGTTTGCCAGCATAATATCCCAGGTGTTGGCGTTGACATTTGCCACTTTGTGGTTGATAACGGAATAGGTATGCACTTTTTTGCTGTCTACGTAGAGAGTAGGAATATTTTTATCGTCAATGGATATTCGAATGTTATGAATACCGGAGCCGATATTAATTCCCGTGTCAAAGCTTTCGTTTACTAATGCGCTGTTGGTAATACCGCAATGGATTCGCCCGTCTTCGGTTTTGTAAAAAGCAAAGCCTCGCACTTGCCCGTCGGCGGTTCGGATTTGTTGTGCAAATCCCCGCCAACCAAAGTTGGCAATCACGATGGGAAGATTGATAAAATCAATATCCATTACCATATCTACGGCACCGCCGGTGTAGTCGGGAATGTTTTTGCGGAAGGACCGAACCACGTTGGAAATTTCCGGTTTTACGGTTTCGATGCGATACGCATTGCCGTGTTTTGCGGTGCCGACAAAAATCGCATTACTGGCTGTGGTTTGGTTCGGTAGTGAGGCGATACCATCTAAAAGACCGGATTTTGAAAAGTTACTGCAGTTATCTGCAAAGATATTTTTATAATCGGGGAGAACGGGAGCAAACATACGTAAAGCCGAATGGTCGGCATCCGAAGGGCGAACGCCGTGAAATTTATAAAAGGCTTTTGCAAAGCTGTCCGGGTTTTCGTATCCATATTTTAAAGCAATATCCAAAACTTTTTCCTTGCCGATTTTCAGTTCCTGACCGGCGAGTGTCATACGGCGCATGCGGATGTATTCCCCCAAGGTCCATCCGCAGTACATGCGAAACATGCGCTGGAAATGGTACGATGAGGTGTACACATTTGCGGCAAGGGTTTCAGAATGTAAATTTTCTGTGATATGCTCTTCGATATACAGAAGCGTTTTCTGTATCTTTAAAATCCAATCCATGCCATCACCTCCATTGATATTTTATCATAAAGAAAAGAAAAAATCCCGACATTTTATGCGGAAATTCCAAAGTTACATGGAATTTTACATATATGTCGGGAATGGTTTTATAATCGGAATATCACAGATTGTACCTGTGTGCAATTGCGGTTTGCAAATAAAAGCCGGCGTTTATTGACGCCGGCGAACTGATCACTTTTCTGATGTTTGGTTTTCTCTGTATTTCTTGCTGGGCTCTGTCATATCGGGAACCTGCCAGGATTGGTTTAAGTTCGTAAAGCCCAAATCCTGCGGGGTTCTGTAATCGGGCAGGTTGTCGCATTCTGTCAGCGCTTCGCGGATGGCCTGAAGATACTGGAAGCCGAACCGGTGGCTGGGGGAGACAAAATGTCCTTCGTCCCACTCGTTCCAGTTATCAATCATCATGATTTTTTTCGCCCATGCGCCTTCGGGAAGACTGTCTGAAATCTGTTTCATTTCCCGGAGCAGGTCACGGAACCGTTCCGGCGGCAGATACCAGATATTATTCCATTTACGGAATTCGTAGCCCATGTCCAGCCAATGCTGCGAAAAACGGGGCGTGGGGTCGCTGAAACAGGAAGCGGTTGCGATATAGCGCATATTGTCGGTTGCAAGGCGCTGTTTTAAAAGACCGCATTGCTGGTTGATGATATCGTCCATGTCCTCGTAATAATCGCAGGGGGAATTATAGCCTGCGTTGTAACCAAAACGGAAATCATATCCACGGGAAATGATGTCCTCATGTTCTGCCGGATCTAACGAAGTGTTGCAGGCGGCGAAAATCATGCCGTCAAAACCGAATTTTTTTGCGTATTCACGGCAGGCATCATAGGTTTTCTTCTGGCTTTCGGCACTTTGGAAGCATTCTGCCGCAAGCCGTTCCTGCTGATACACAAACAGAACGGGTTTATTGTCGATGGTTAAGTAGTTTTCTCTTTTGAAATACTGCTCCATCCAGAAGGGCAGAAGGTGCTCCAGCATATCCGCTTCATCCGTGCCGCCCCAGCGGGGAGATGCCTCAAACATGATGGCAAATTTCATGCATTTCTGATAGCGTGCGTTGAAAAGCGCTTCATGAAGTCCGTGTCCGCAACGCAAATCATTTATGGTGACGGGCTGTCCCATATTGTCTTTTTTGCGGTACCAGCAATGGATAAAGCAGTTGATGCCATGCTCCGATGCCCATTTGATTTCCCAGTCGCAAACAGTAGGGTTTTCTTCGTCGTAGTATCCCATCAGCGGCGTGCGGTCAGGGTAATCGTGCAAATCATCAAAGGCACCGTGGATTCCTGCTGCGCCCTTTTTCCATGCGGCATAGTAGTGCGCCGCAACAATGCGGTCGCTCTTCGCAGGCTTCGGCTCGGGAACATAATCATATAATTTGATGTTATACATAGTCAACACTCCTTTGATTTGATTATAGCGAAAAAGAATAAGGGAATCCATGGGCAAAAACAATATGTTTTTGTGTAAAATAAAGAATTTACGCAGAAAAGATTTCTTTGAAAAAAAAGGGAAAAAACTAATTGACCGCAAAAAACGGATGTGATACAATAGTGGTATCACATCTTTTCTTTTGGAGGATACACCTTATGGTGCTGAACGAGCGGAATTTTATATTTGAAAAAGTGTTTCCCTCGGGGATGGAGCTTTCTGTGGGGCGTCTGTTTCAGATTGCGGAGCTTTCTGTGACTTGCGGCGGAACCGTGGCGGAGCATAAGCAGATTTGTGATGAAATCACCTATGTGGTTTCCGGCGGCGCAACGGTTTACAGCGACGGAGCAACGGAGCATTTATCCGCAGGGCAGGTGCATTTTATTACCAAGGATTCCGTGCATGCCATTGTTGCCGACGAAGAGGAGCATTTCCGCTACATTTGTATTGGCTATCTTTTGTCGGAAACCGAGGAGCTTTCTGAATTTTTTGCTCTTTGCAGACAGAAAAAAGCCTTTGTGGCGGAGGACGATTCCACCATCAAAAAACTTTCGGAGCTGATGCTTTCGGAGTTTTACGGCTGGGACAGACAAACCGACAGCATGGTGAGTCGGTATCTTGTGCAGATTTTGGTATCTTTGCACAGACTGATGACGGGAAAAAGCAAGCAACAGAAGGATATTGAAACGGTTTCTGCCGGCATGACAGTGTATCGCGTTGCACGTTTTATAGATCGGGAATTTGCGGAAATTCGCCATGTGAAAGAGGTGGCAGACACTCTTTGTTATAACGAATGTTACATCTCCCATTTATTCAGGGAGCAAACGGGTATGACGGTGAAGGAGTATCTGATGCGGCGAAAAATGGAAGAAAGTGCACGGCTTCTTACCGATACGGCGCAGAGCGTGGAAACGATTTCAGAACGCGTGGGATTTCCCACGGCGCACACTTTCCGTCGTGCGTTCAAGGCTTATATGGGCGCTTCGCCCACTGATTATCGAAAAACCGCAAAAAATGGACGGTGAAACAGCAAAACAAATCGTTGCACAAAGGGAAAAAACGATATATAATTGACATAGATGGGATGCGTTTGTTATTTATTCAATGAAAAAATACAAAGGAGAATCCGACATGAACTTCAAAAGCGATTTAAAACATATGTTAGAGTTCTGGATGAAAAACGGTGTTGACTATGAAAACGGCGGTATTTATACCTGTGTGGACCGGGAAGGAGAAATTTACGGCCGGGATAAAAGCGTATGGTTTCAGGGACGAGCGCTCTGGACATTTTCAAAAGCATACAATATCATCGAAAAAGACCCCGAATATCTGAAAGCGGCAAAAAACATATACGAATTTTTACATAAATGTACCGATACAGACGGCAGAATGTTCTTTACGGTCACCGAAAACGGCAGAGAAATTCAAAAAAGAAGATATTATTTTTCCGAAACCTTTGCGGCAATTGGTTGCGCAGAATATTATAAGGCAACCGATGATGAAAAAGTATTGGCAGATGCAGAAAAATATTTTGATGTTGCATATGAATGCTTTACGGGAGTCAGAAAATGTGCTCCGAAAATGAATCCTGAAACCTGCAACACGAAAGCACTTTCACCTGTTATGATTATGCTTTCAACCGCACAGACGATGCGCAGTGTTACAAATAAAGAAAAATATAGCTTTATTGCAAGCGAATGCCTGAATGAAATTCTGCACGGAGGCTTTTTAACGGAAAAAGCATTGTTTGAAAGCGTTGGCGCAGACGGAAAAGCGATAGATTCGCCAAACGGCAGAATCGTGAATCCCGGTCATTCTATGGAAGCGGCATGGTTTTTGATGTTAGAAGGTATGATAACGAAGAATCAGGAAGCCATTTCAGCCGGCAAAAAAATCATTGATATCACCTGGCCTTTGGGATGGGACGAAGCACATGGCGGTCTCATTGCCTTTACCGATGTTTCGGGCAAGCCTCCGGTGCAGCTTGAATGGGATATGAAGCTTTGGTGGCCGCAATGCGAAACGATGATTGCCCTCAGAATGGCATATATGCTGTTTCAGGATGAAAAATACCGGGAACTGTATGAAAAGGTGAGAGACTACTGCAAGAAATATTTTGTAGATAGTGAATATGGCGAATGGTACGGCTATTTGCATTATGATAATACGGTATCAACCACGTTAAAGGGTAACATATTCAAAGGCCCCTTCCATGTACCGAGGCTTTATATGATTATGTCTGTTTTGGATGAAGACGGCGATATGAGCCGATACATTTAATGGGATACATTTGTTGCTTGGAGGTATTTTCATGTATAAACAAATCAATCAATTAGAGACCGTTACGAAGTTGAACAGTCAGGGTAAGGAGAAAATGCAAAAGACCAACCTTGCGGATTTTGCGGAAAAAGATCCGAGGGTGCGGCTGTATTCTTTGATTCAGGTAAACCCCGGCGAGGAAGTGGAATATCATATGCACATAGGCGAAAGTGAATCCTTCTTCTTTCTGTCCGGCAAGGGGATTTATAACGACAACGGAACGAAAGTGGACATTGTTCCCGGTATGGCAACCTTAACGCCTTCTGGGCAGGGACATTCCGTGAAAAATACCGGTGATGAAATGCTGGTGTTTATTGCGCTGATTGTGGTAGAATAAAGGAGAAAAGGTGAGAAATATGAATAAGCTGTGTTTTTATTCCCCGCCCTATCCCGGGGTAAAAAACTATTATGACATGATTGATGCGGCGGTTGCGCTCGGTCTTTCTGCCGTTGAGGGATTTTGTATGTATGAGCTGGAAACGCCGGACAGAGACGCCGCAAAACGAATCCGGGCATATGCCGATAGAAATGGTGTTACCTTTCCCTGCTTTTCCGTGTATGCATCTTATGCTGCGGAATGTGTGGAAAATCTGAAGGGGTTTGCCGAGGTGGCAAGTATTTTAGGATCTCCTTATCTGCACCATACCATTGTAGGCGAGTTCAGCGAACCGGAAAAGGTGATTCCGGATCGGGAGATGCTGTTTGAAAAAGGCGTGTCTGCCGTTCGCGAGATTTTCGATTATGCCGAAAGTATCGGCGTGAAAGCGATATACGAGGAGCAGGGATATATTTTTAATGGCGTTTCCGGGTTTGGAAAATTCCTGGATGCGGTGGAAAGAGATGTTGGCATTGTTGCTGATTTCGGGAACATCTATGAGTCAGAGGATGATTTGCTTTTCTTTATCCGCGCCTATGCAGACAAGGTAGTGCATGCACATATCAAGGACGTTGTGCTGAAACAGGAAAATCCTGATGGAAGCGGCTTGAAAACGCTTGACGGAAAATTTATGTTTAACAGCAAAACGGGAGCAGGTATTGTCCCCATCAAAGAAGCGATACATTTGCTGAAACAGGCAGGGTATGACGGTTATTATGGGTTGGAATTTAGTGCGGAAAACACGGAGAGCATGAAAGCTGACGTAAAGATGCTGTCATCGTTGCTGTAAAAATAAATATCATACACATAAACAGGAGGAAACAAAGATGAAAATTGCAGTTATCGGTTGCGGAACCATAGCAAACTCCGCACACATTCCGGCGTACATGGCAAACGAAAAGGCAGAAATCAAATATTTCTGCGATATTATCCCCGAGCGCGCGCAGGCGGCTGTGGAAAAATACGGTTGCGGCACAGCGGTAACAGACTACAAAGAGGTTCTGGCGGATCCCGAAATTGTAGCAGTTTCCGTTTGCACACCCAACAAAGCGCATTCTGAAATTGCTATTGCGGCGCTTGAAGCAGGCAAGCAGGTTCTGTGCGAAAAGCCTGCGGCACGCGTTTATTCCGAAGCTTTGGCTATGCAGGAAGCACAGCACAAAACAGGCAACATTTTAAACATCGGTGTGGTAAACCGTTTTAACACCGGCGTAAACAAAATTAAGGAGCTGATAGATGGGGGCGAGCTGGGCGAAGTGTATCACGTTTATGTCAGCTTCCGTTGCCACAGAAGCATTCCCGGACTGGGCGGCGACTTCACAAACAAGGAGGTTGCGGGCGGCGGCGTGCTGATTGACTGGGGCGTACACTATTTAGATATCGTTATGTACTGCTGCGGCGATCCGGTGACCAAAACTGTTTCTGCTGAAGAATTTAAGAAGCTGGGAAATCCCATTCCCGATTATGTATATACCAACATGTGGGCAGGTCCTGCAAAGTTGGACGGTGTGAACACCGTGGAAGAAGGCATCGCAGGTATCGTAAGAACAGAAGGCCCTGTTATTACCTTTAACGGCGCATGGGCGCAGAATATCGGCGTAAACGAAACCTATATTGATTTTATGGGAACCAAAGGCGGCATCCGTTTGATTTACGGGAAGGATTTCACTTTATATTCCACCAAAAATGGTATGCTCACAACCACAACCTTCCAAATGCAGAACGCGAGTATGTTCCAGAACGAAATCGATTCCTTTATCCGCTGTATCGAAACCGGAGAAAAGCTGCCATCCCATATTGACTACAACATCCTGACTTCTCAGATGATGGATGCAATGTATCGTTCTGCTGAATTGCACAAGGAAGTGGAATTATGATAAAGGTTGGATTTATTGATTATTATCTGGATGAATGGCACGCCAACAACTATCCCAAAATGCTGAAGGATGCATCGGAAGGAAAGTATGAGGTTTGTTATGCTTACGGCAAAATCGACAGCCCTATCGGCGGTATGACAAATGCCGCATGGGCGGAAAAATATGGCGTGGAGCTTTTATCTTCCATGGAAGAGGTTATCGAAAAAAGCGACGTTTTAGTGGTGCTTTCTCCCGATAACCCCGAAATGCACGAGGAGCTTTGCGACCTTCCCTTACAATCGGGAAAGCTTTGCTATGTGGACAAGACCTTTGCGCCGGATAAGGCGGCGGCAGAACGGATTTTTGCTAATGCCAAAGCACACGGCACCAAGTGTTATTCTTCTTCTGCCCTGCGGTTTTCGGCAGAGCTTAACGAGATAGACACAGAAAGCATCTGTAAAATATACTCCGAAGGCCCCGGAACCTACGAAATTTATTCCATTCACCAGATCGAGCCCATTGTCCGCCTGATGAATGCACGGGCAAAACGGGTGATGTTTACGGGGGACGAAAAGCATCCGGCTATGGTGATTGAGTTTGCCGACGGAAGATTGGCGCAGATGTATCAGGGAGATGGTCTGGGATTTCAGATTACTACGGTGGACGAGAAGAACCGTGGGAAAAAGTACCCCATTCAGTCTGACTTTTTCGGGCTGTTTATAAAGGGCATGGTTCGATTCTTTGAAACGGGAGAGATTCCCGTTCCTGCAGAAAATACGATAGATGTTATTGCTATCCGTGAAGCAGGGTTAAAAGCGATGAAAACACCTTTTGAATGGGTGGAAATTTAAACGATAAGCAGGAAAGCGCAAAAGCGCTTTCCTCAGCGTGTCGACGGTGTGCCCTGGGGGTAGAAACCTCGACACGCTGAGTAGACTTTGAAAAAGGTGGGTATATTTGGCGAGCACAAATTCGTCGGCGTACGATGGTACGGTAGAGTTTGTGCTCGCCCAAAGCAAGCAACTGCGCGGTTTCCTCGACGGAAACCGCGCAGTTAATCGTTAGGAACATGATATTTACTTTTTGCTCAAATTTATATTTAGAACATTTTGCTTGCGGTAGACCTGCCTTTTTCGACAGTCTGAGGAAAGTGCAGATGCGCTTTCCTGTTTTTGTTGACAGAAAAATGGTTTCGTACTATGTTTATAGCAGAAATCCCGGGTGCAAAACGGAAATTCCACCGCTTTGGCAAGGTTATTCTTTAGGGACAAAAAGATATGAAAAAAGTTGATTTGCCCATTGCATTTTGATGTAGATGGGTGTACAATAGAAGAAAAAAGGGAGGACGAGAATATGGATTATCAGTTTATCAAAGAAACAATTTTTGAAACCGTAGCTTTTGCTTACGATGGCGAAATTGAGTTTTACGAATGCGACGGCTTAGAGGTTACATATAAAGACGGAAAGGCATCTATCGGTGCTTCGGAAAAAGCAGGGATTGCCCGTGGCTGCTTTTTGCTGGCGCTGAACCTTTCTGAGGGAAAAACGGAATTTACCGTTTCTGAAAAAGCAAGCTTTTCCACCTGCGGCAATATGCTGGACTGCTCCAGAAATGCCGTGATGAAGGTTCCTGCCGTGAAAAAATATATCAACTGCATGGCGGCTTTGGGCATGAACGCCTTGATGCTTTATACAGAGGACACTTATGAGGTGCCGGGTCTACCCAGACTGGGTTATATGCGCGGCCGCTACTCTGCAGACGAGCTGAAGGAAATTGTGGCATACGGCGAAAAAATGGGCGTGGAGCTGATTCCCAATGTGCAGACATTAGGGCATATGGGACAGTATCTACGCTGGTCCCGTGCCTTTGCACCGGACTATACCGGTGAGGACATTTATGGTATCACCGACACCCCTACCGTACTGTTATGCGGTGAGGAAAAGACTTATGCTTTTATCGATAAAGTGATTGGATTCTGCAGAGAGTGCTTCAGCAGCAAACGCATCCATATCGGTATGGATGAGGCGCACGACTTAGGTCTGGGAAAATATCTGAGACTGCATGGATATGAAGAACGGGTACAGATTATGACAAAGCACTTATCCCGTGTGATTGAAATTTGTGAAAAACATGGCTTTAAGCCTATGATGTACAGCGATATGTTCTTCCGTCTTTTGGATGCAAACGGCATGTATAGTGTGGACGGCGAATTTCAGTTCCCGGAACATCTGAAAAAGCAGATTCCCGATTGTGATCTGGTATTCTGGGATTATTATCATAAGGAACAGTCCTACTATGAAAAAGGTCTTTCCAACCACGAGCAGTTAGGGCAGACTGTTGCGTTCATGGGCGGTGCAGGTACATGGTACGGTCATCTGCCGGCGCATTGCTTTGCCTATGACAATGCCGTGGCAGCAGCTCGCGCCTGCGTAAACCGCAAAGTGGACACCGTGTTCTGCTCCATGTGGGGCGATGACGGTAACGAATGTAACGCCTTCTACGGACTCACATTGATGAGCATTTACACCGAGTATTGCTACAAGGGCATCGATTGCACCAAGGAAGACATTGCCCGGGCATCCTCCTTCCTTACAGGCGTGAAATTTGAAGATGCGGAGGCTTTAAGCGGTCTTTGCTATCCTTCCGACAGCGTACCGGAAAACGTGATTATGGGAAAACGTCTTCTGTACGGCGATGTTTTATATGACCTTGCCATCGACAGAGATGAGGCGCCGAGAGCGATGAAAATATATAGCACCTATCGCGCTAAAGCAGAAGAAATTCTGAAAACACAAAAAACTTTCCGCGGATGGGCAGAGTTTGCACACACGATTTATGCAATCTGTGAGTTAAAGGCAGAGCTTGCTTATAACCTGCGCACAAGCTATCAGGCAGGGGATAAGAGCTATATTGAAAAGGCTGCCAAGGAAATCATTCCGGAGCTTATCGTACTATTTACAAAGCTTGCCAAGGTTCATAAGGCAGAGTGGCACAGCACCTATAAGCCCTTTGGTTATGAGAATTTAAGCCATCGTTACGGCGGCGTGATTGCAAGACTTTCCGATGTGGAGGAAAAGCTTTTGCAGTATATAAACGGTGAAATTTCCGTGATTGAAGAGTTGGAAGAAAAGCTTCTGGTGAACGAGGGCGGATTTATTCAGCAGGCGTTCAGAACCATGACGGCATCTAATATTCACTGATTATAAGATTGAAAGGGACTGTGAAAAACATATGTTTTTTCACAATCCCTTTTGTTCTCTTGACAAGAAAAGTCGGTTGTGATATGCTTGAATTACGAAGGAAGCCATAGAAGGGAAGACGGACAATGAAACAGTCGCAACAGAAGCTGAAGCTTTTGTATCTGATGAAAATATTGTTGGAAAAAACCGATGAGGAGCATCACATCACGGTGCCGGAAATGATTCGGGAGCTGGAGGCTTTAGGCATTTCCGCGGAACGCAAAAGCGTGTATAGCGATTTGGAATATTTGCAGCTATACGGTGTGGACATCTGTAGTGAGCGCGGAAAAACCCATGGATATTATGTGGCAAGCCGCGATTTTGAGCTTCCGGAGCTGAAGCTTTTGGTAGACTCGGTGCAGGCTTCTAAATTTATTACCAAAAAGAAAAGTCTGGAGCTGATTTCCAAAATTGAAAAGCTGACCAGCCACGAAAATGCCAAAAAACTGCACCGTCAGGTGTATGTGTTAGACCGTGTGAAAACCTTGAACGAGCAGATTTATTATAATGTGGATAAAATCCACGACGCCATTGCGGCGGACAAGCAAATCACCTTCCGTTATTTTGATTTGAACGTGGACAAGCAAAAGGTGTTTCGCAAGGAGGGAAAGGTATATCAGGAAACGCCGGTGGCGTTGACCTGGGATGATGAAAATTATTACATGATTGCTTATAAGCCCAAGTACGATCATTTCACGCACTATCGTGTAGACAGAATGGATGCCATCGATGTGACCGATGAGGCGCGGATGATGCCGGAAAAGGAATTTGATTTATCGAAATACAGCCGCGCCGTGTTCTCTATGTTTGGCGGCGAGGAAACGGACGTGTGTCTTTGGTTCGACAACTCTTTGGTGGGTGTGGTGTTCGACCGCTTCGGAACGGATATTCCCATTCGTAAGGTGGACGAAACCCATTTTACTTGCAACGTAAAAGTTGCGGTGAGTCCTCATTTTCTTACCTGGATGATGAGCTTTGGAAACCGTGCAAAAATCCTGTCTCCCGAGCCTGTGGTGGAGGAGCTTACAAAGCTGGTGAAGGAGATGCAGGAGCTTTACGGAATGTAGACATGTGCAACCCAAAAGAATACTTTTATTTAGAAGGAGGGTGTAGCAAAATGCACAGACCACACAAGGCAAATAAAATCCCCCTGATATAGCCATCTGTCTATCTCGAATATGCTAAAATAACATAAAACTTAAGGAAGAAATTCGTCGTACGGCGAATTTCTTTTATTTTATTGCCTTGTGCTTTGAACAAACTTCGCCACTGCGTCGTTGCAAACTACGCTTTACTCGCTTTTTAAATAAAAAAGCTCATCATGCTTCGTTGCAACTCCTTTTCATCAAAAGCCCACAAGGGCTTTTGATGAGGAGGAAGAACAATGGAGCGAAGAGAGGATTCTTGCAGAAAGAATCCGATTATAGCGAAATTTGTTCTGACGATGTACGCCTTCGGGTACCCAAATACCAAGTAATTGCTTGGTATTTGGCTCAGTTTGCCCAATCTGCACTATTTTCCGTCCACCCCAAAGGAGCTATAGCAAAATGAAATCATTTTTCTATAGCTCCTTTTTTTGCGTTTTTTTCGTAAAAAAACAAAAAATCCGGATTTTCGGCCGGATTTTCGGCGCATACTGTCCGTTTTATGACCCACTAAAACGGATATAATGAAATTGTAAGAGAGAAACGGACTTAAAATTTAAAGGAGCGTGAGCATATGGAAACTTTAGGTATTATTTGTTTAATCGTAGGAACATGTATGTTCTGCAGCAAAACACACTAAGTAAAACAAAAAGGAAAGCAGGTGGCTAGGATGTATTATTACAGCGTAAATTCTAACGACAAAATGTTTCACAGCGAGGGCTGCGGACACATCAAAACCATTAAAAGTGAAAATCTCCGGGCGTTTGATTCTGTGGACAGAGCGCACAGAGCACAGTATAAATACTGCCCCTGTTGTTCTCCCGTGGGCAAGAGACTGAAAAAAGAGCTGGAGGATGTGAAAGCCTTCTGCAAAAAGAAAGGCCTGGTGTGCTTCACCTATGAGGATAATCTGCATATATACACCAACCGCAATCATTGGCAGGTGGTGACGGCAGAGGACAGAGAGCATATGGACTTGCACAAAAGAAGTGCTTTGGGTGGGAATGATGCTGTTTACAGCCGGCAGAATTTCCGTGCCGATACCATCATGGAATATGCTGAACACATCGCGGAAGCGGACAAATTCCGCCTGGAGGACTATATCGTAGCATAAAATCATCCCTTATGAAACAGAACCGACCGCGGCTTTTTGCCGGTGTACGGTTCTGTTTTTTTGTTGGAAACACCAAGGGCAGTATTGACAACGAAAGGCTTCTTGTGCTATGCTAACGGTTGGAAGGTGAAGTAATGTGAAAATTCAGAATCTTAAGTGGAAATTGGTTGTGACGGCGGCGGTTCTCTTGTATACCGCGCTTTTATGCGTTGCGCCTTTTTCCTGCCGGTTTCTGAGCCTGACGGGAATTCCGTGTCCGGGATGCGGTATGACGCGAGCGGTCCTTTCGGCTTTGCGGTTTCGGATAGCCGAGGCTTTTTCTTATCATATGATGTTTTGGTCTTTGCCGATTTTGTATTTGTTTTTTTTATTTGACGGAAAACTTTTCAGGCAGAAGTGGTTGAATGCGATATGCCTTATTCTGATTGGTGTCGGATTTGTCATAAATTGGATAATTTCCATATATTTGTAACAAAAAGCTCGTTTTTTGTTGACTTTTGTCCGTAAATGTGATATCGTAATACATAAGGAAATAAATTATTTAGGAGGATATGAAGATGTTTTGTAAAAATTGTGGTACAAGCATGAATGACAATCAGGCAATCTGCGTGAAATGCGGCGTGGAAGTGGGAAAAGGAAACGCATTCTGTGCAAACTGTGGCGAGGCTGTTTCTCCCGAAGCTGCCGTATGTATGAAATGTGGCGTTGCAATCAAAAATGCAGGCGCAACAGCAGGCGGCAACCTGAACGGTCAGGACAAAGTTGTTATGATTTTAATTTGTCTGTTCTTAGGCGGTCTGGGAATTCACAACTTCATGATGGGTGAAACGAAAAAAGGCGTTTTCAAAATCATCATGTCGCTGTGCTGCGGTATTGGCAGTATCTTAGCGCTGATCGACTTAATCAAGATTGCAATGGGTTCCTACGTTGCAGATCCTGAAAAACTGGTATAAAAACAAATTTTGAAAGGCGCCTTGCAAAAGGCGCTTTTTTCACTATATATGGATAAAATGTGAGCGTTTGGAGGAGTTTATGTATCGGAAATGGTTGGGAACAATGTTATGCTATATTTTAACATTATCATTGTGCGCATCTGCTATGATGCAAACTGTCGCGGCTGAAACGCAACAATTTTCTGACTCTTTCTATCGCATCAATCAGGCGGGCGATATCGGAGAACTGAAATCAATTCTTGCAATTTCAGATGAAACAGTTTTTTATCCGGAGGAAGTTTATGCATATTTCATCGGCAGAGATTTCGCAGACGACGAAGCTGTGCTCAGGGAGCTTTCCGCACGCATGGCGCAGGCGGAGGAAAGTCCGAAAGTGGCATTGTTTTGTGACGGTGAACGGGTGACAAACCCCGGTAAAGGAACGCTTTCGCTTCAGATTGCACCAATACTGAAAAATGGCATTACGGTGGTTGCGGCTTTATATGAAAAGGAACGCTTGATTGGATTGGACATCAAAATGGCAGACGGCGAAACGGAAACGGTGCTGTCTCCCGGGATCTCGGGCGGGGAAACGGAGTGCAGACTCCTGTTTTTTGATAGCCTGACAGCCATATCTCCAACGGATTTTTACGGTGCCTCCAATTTGAGCGTGTATGTTTCGCCGGGGGGCGACGATTCTTCTGCAAAGGGTACAAAAAAATTCCCATTTCGCACCATAGAAGGCGCAAAGGCTTACGCAAACAAAATCAAATCCCGGGCAGACAGTGATGTGCATGTAATCCTTTTGCCCGGTGCGTATCATATTGAAAACCCGATAGCCTTTACGGTAGAGGACAGCGGCTACGGGGAATACGATGTGGTGTACCGCGGTGAACCGGGAGAAGCCATGCCCTTAATCAGCGGCGGCGTGAAGGTAGACCCCTCTTTGTGGCAAGCGCATGAAAACGGCATCTATAAAGCGCATGTTCCCGAAATTACGGAAGCCAGACAGATGTATATCAACGGCATCCCGGCGCAACGGTCGGTGTCGAGCGGCTGGCAAAGGGCTACCGGCGTGTACCAAAAGGAAAACAGCGCCTATGAAGAGGACGGCTTTATTCTGGCAAACAGCTCTCTTCCTCACGTTTCCAAGCCTTCGGAGCTGGAAATGGTTGCGCAGCTTAAGTGGGTAACCCAGCGCGTGCCGGTAGAAAATATTCTGCAGGACGGTGAGAATGACATTGTGCTGATGGATCAGCCTATGTACGATTCTTATGTTTCCGCCATCTGCTCCGGCGGGATTCAGCCGGTGGCAGGCACTGTTATCTATTTTGAAAACGCGCTGGAATTTATTGATGAGCCGGGCGAGTTTTATTTTGACGAGGACGACAGGCTCCTGTATTATTACCCTTACAAAGAGGATGATTTAAAAACGGCAGAGGTGTATTTGCCGAAAAGCAACGGCATATTCCGCATTGAGGGAACGGACGAGGAAAACCGGGTGAAAAACCTGCGGTTTTCTCACCTGGATATCCGCCACGGTGCGTGGAACAGCGTAAACGAAACAGGCTTCTGCTCGTTTCAGGCAGATTGCATGTTAGAATATGATGTGCATGCAGTCAGCGCGGCAAATCGCGGGTTGATTCCCTTGGCGCAGATTCAGGTGAATCGCGCCGACCGGATTACCATAAATGATTGCCTCATTTCCAATGTGGGCTCCACCGGTATCGGCATGCATGAGTCGGTGTCGAATTGCAGTGTGGAGCGAAACGTAATTCGTGATATTTCCGGCACGGGCGTTTCTATCGGAAGCTGGCGATATAACGGAAACAGCGACCCACGCACCCTGTGCGATACCATTGTTGTGAAAAACAACTATATTACCCGCATCGGGCAGGAGCATATGGGAAGCTTAGGGCTGGGCGTGTATTATGCCAAAAATGTGTCACTCCTGCATAACGATATCAAGGACATGCCGTATTCGGGCATTTCCGTTGGCTGGGGCTGGAGCGAAAAGCTTTTGGGAAGCTATGCTTACGGCGGTCACACCATTTCGGGAAACCGCGTGGAATCCGTGTGTCAGGAACGGTATGACGGTGGACAGATTTATACTCTGGGGCATCTTTCGGATTCGGTCATCAGCAGAAACTATGTGATTGACAGCAGAGATAACGGCGGCATCTATTTAGATTCCGGCTCGTCTCATCTTGTGGTTTCAGACAATGTGGCAAAGGCGTGCCGCCAATGGCTGTTTTTAAACACCACTTCGGGTACCGACACCATCATAAAAAATAATTATTCGGATATGAATAATTTTCGCGTAAACAACGGAAACACAACCAACTATCAGTCAGAGGAAACAAAGGTGGTAGAAGGCGCTGCATGGACAGGAGAAAGCGCAGAAATTGTTGCAGCATCGGGCATAGAAGCGCATCTGCGCAGCAACCTTTCTAAACCTATGGAATATCCTGCGTGGCGCAAAAGCTTATATGACTATATTCCGCAGTCGGAGATTCTGGAAGAGAATGAATACCTGATTGAAGCCGAGAATTATATGGATGGCGGAAGCGGCGTTGGCTTCTGGCGGCCTTCCGGCACACCGATGATATATGCACAGACTAATGGTGTTGTGATAGGAAGCTTCGGACCTACCCATTGGTGCAAATACAGCTTTTGCGTGGAAAAAGCAGGAACCTATAAAATAGAGCTTCGCTCCGGGGCGGGGCCTGATCCCCTTTCTAAAGTGCCGCTGGTAACCGTTGAGGTAAATGATGCGGTGGCGATTGAAAAAGCAGAGCACGCCACCATTCCGGCATCCTGGGAAAGCTTTTACGGCTATCACCTGGGCAAAATTGCACTTCGCGAGGGCGAAAACACCATTAAAATTTTAAATGAGCAATGCTATTGGACTTACGATAATTTTAAACTGACTTTGGTGGAATGAGGAGAAAACATCATGCAAAGATATCAGGCTTTTTTAGAAAGAATCGGACTTCCTGTCGATTTACAGATTGAAAAAACATACGATTTTTTAAAGGAGATTCAGTATCGTGCGGTGCTGACCATCCCTTATGAGAACCTGGATATTTTAAGGGGAATCCCCCTTTCTTTAGACGCAGATGCTCTTTTTGAAAAAATTGTGGAGAAAAAACGGGGCGGATACTGCTTTGAGGTGAACGCACTTCTATCTCATATGCTGAAGGAAATGGGCTTTTCCGTTTTAAGCTATTTTGCAAGATATGTAAGAGGCGAAGAAACGGTTCCCATGCGCCGCCACCGTATTTTAGCGGTGGAATGTGAGGACGGCCTTTATATGTGCGATATCGGCGTGGGGCAGATTGCGCCGCGGTATCCCGTGAAAATGGAGGAGGGATTGGTGCAGGAGCAGTTCGGCGAAATGTATCGGTTCGAAAAGGATGCCGATGCCGGCTGGGTTCTGTTTGACGATACCAAGGGCGAATGGGTGCCTTATATCACGTTCACGGAAGAGAAGCAGTATGAAGTGGATTTCATTCAGCCCTCTTTTTATTGCGAAAAGCATCCCGATTCTGTGTTTAATAAAACATATATGCTTGCTATCAAAACGCCAACGGGCAGAAAAACGGTGGACGGCAATACCTATAAGGAGTTTACCGGAACGGAGCTGACTCACATAGAAGAAAATCTTCCGCAGGATCAGCTTTCGGAGATTGTGAAACGGGAGTTTTTATTGGATATATAAAAGATAAGAGGTGTGGCTTTTGCTGATGTGACCCCAAAAAGTTAGACTTTTTATAGCGTAGTGGTTTTATGACTGCTACGCTATTTTTATGCAGCCAAGGCAGTGAGTCGATATTGCACCGGACTCATCCACCCAAGTTTCTCTTTAATTCTTTTCTCGTTGTA
>JAFQLU010000038.1 GCA_017396465.1 Clostridia bacterium
AACGAGAAAAGAATTAAAGAGAAACTTGGGTGGATGAGTCCGGTGCAATATCGACTCACTGCCTTGGCTGCATAAAAATAGCGTAGCAGTCATAAAACCACTACGCTATAAAAAGTCTAACTTTTTGGGGTCACATCAAAAGTGATATCACTTTGCCGCACCCTTTTTCGTTACATCAAAGCTGTCCGTTACGCATCCATTGCGCTGTTGTTTTGTTCTATCTAATATAAATGTTATGCATCCATTGCGTCGCTTTTTAGCATCTGCGCTTTGTCCGGCAGCTGAACCAGAACAATTGCCGCAAACATCAGCACGCAGCCGGAAATCTGGGGCAGGGACATGTTCTGTCCCAAAAGAACCCAGCCTGCTAAGGCAGAGAACACGGATTCCAAGCTCATTAAGATGGAAGCGGAGGTGGGATCGGTGTATTTTTGTCCCACAATCTGCAGAGTGTATGCCACGCCGCAGGACATGATACCGGCATAGCCAATCTGGAGCCAGCATGCCGAAATGGCGCTCCATTCCGGCTGTTCGGTGATAAACATGGCAATGCAGCCTAATATACCTGCCACAAAAAACTGGGTGCAGGATAGCTTCACGCCGTCGGTTTTGGGAGAAAATTTGTCAATCACTAAAATGTGAACCGTAAATACCACGGAACAAATCAGGGTAATCACATGACCGTAGCTGAAGGAAATACCGCTTCCAAACAGACACAAAAAATACATACCCACCGTCGCTAAAAGAACACCAATCACAATTTTTGCAGAAAGCTTTCTGCCGCAGAACACGCCGAAAACAGAAACGAAGATGATGTAAAGTGCGGTGATAAATCCGCTTTCTCCGGCGGAAATGCCCTCGGCAAGACCGTAGGTCTGAAGGGTGGATGCCACCCAAAGGCAAAGACCGCAGATGGTGCCGTAGATGAGCAGTTTTTTCATGTCGGTTTTTTGGTATGTACCGCTTTTTTTCTTGCCGGCGTCTAAAACCACAATCAGCGGAAGCAGAACAATGCCGCCCAAAAGCGTTCTTAAACCAATGAAGGTGTTGGGGCCGACATAATCCATGCCGGAGCTTTGCGCCACGAAAGAGATGCCCCATACAAGTGCCGCAATCAGCAGCATAATATTCCCTTTTAATTTGCTTTTCATATGTGCCGGAGTCCTCCTGATTATCTGATATCTTCAAAAACGCACATGTCTCTGGCGTCTTCTTCTTTTAATGTGAGCTCCACATTTTCCGAAACAAAGCCGTCTGCATGGCGGACATAAACGCCCCACGCAGGCAGAACACCGAAGTTGTGAAATTCTGGATAGCGCACGCCCATTTCGGGCACGGCTCCCGTGGGAACTTCCGAAACGCCGCCTGCCATCGCCATGCGAAGGTTTTGAATCACAACATTTTTCAGCCGCGCCTGAGGTGTGCCCGAAACCACGATACAGCTTTTGGCATTGCCCCAGGCTTCGCCTTTATATGTGGTGCCAATGGCGTTTATCGCGTCGCCCTCAATATCCGAAATGGTCACGTTTTCGATAATGCCCGGCTGAAATCTTTGGTGTCCTTCGTGATACACTCGAAGCCGTTCGCCGTTAGCAATAAAAATAGGACCTGTTGTGTTCACGAACCGAATGCGCTCAATGGTGATGTTCTTCGCGTTGGCACCGTCTACAGGGCAAATCTTAATGCCGCAGCCGTTGCAGTCATACACAAAGCAGTCGGAAATGGTCACATCCTCAAAATCGCCTACAGACTCTGTGCCGATTTTCATCGCCGCCCAGTTGGTGGTGATGGTGCAGTTGGTGACATGCACGTTCCGGCAGGGCTTATCCACCGTGGCTTTCAGGCAGATGGCATCGTCGCCGGTATCTAAATCACAGCCGTCGATTCTCACATTTCTGCAGGCGTCAATATCGATGGCATCGTTGTTTTCGTTGACGCGGCTCTTTACGGCAACATCTTTCACTGTTACGTTTTCGCAATCCATCAGGTGCAGATTCCATGCGGCAGAATCGCGCAGAGTGATGTTTTCCAGCGTGATATCTTCACACCTTATCATTCGCACCAAAAAGGGCCGTTCCAGATGATGGGGATGGCTTGTGCCGAAAATGGCACCTCTGCCGGAAATCACGCCGCCGCCATAAATCTTAACATTTTTCACATCTTCTGCATAAACCAGGCTTTTGCCGCGGAGATTATCCACCGCATCGGTGAATAAATTCACATCGGAGGAATATTCCTCAAAATCTGCCGAGCCTAAAATATATGCACCCTTTTTCAGGTTCATCGTTAAATTATCCCGAAGGAAAATAGTTCCTAAAACGTAGGCACCGGGCTCCACGATCAGCTCCGTTTGATTCGCTGCCGCTTCGTCGATGGCTTTCTGAAAAGCGGCGGTGGTGATATGTTTATCTGTTATTGTAATCATACTTTTCTCCTATTTTAAAACAACATTCTTCTCGCCTAAAATGGCGGAAAGCTCCTGAAGAAGCGCATCGCTTTCACTTACCCAAAGCTCCTTGGAGGCGATGGCTTTCTGCGACGTTTCTTCTATGAAAATGCACACAGGAGTGTCACCTTTGTGCGCGTCGAGAACAGATTTTATGCGTTCCAGCAAATAATCCTTGCCCAACTCAAATTTGATATAAAGCTTCTTGCCGACGGGCGCCTTTAAGCTTTCGCTGACCGGTCGGGGCGCGGGTGCCTTCGGACGATTGTCTGAAAAACGGGGTCTTGGCGTAGGCGCATCCATGCCATGCTCTAAAGGAAGAACATCATCGCAAAGAATTTTCGGCTCTTCGTCTTCACGGAATGAAAGCTTTCCGGTTACCAGAAGAGGCGCATCTTCGATGATATTATTTTTGCACCGCTCATAAATATTGGGGAACACGATAAGCTCCGCCTGACCCGTTAAATCCTCCACGGTAACAAACGCCATCATTTTATTGTTTTTGGTGATTTTGGTTTTGACGGAAGAGCAGAGCACACAAACGGTGACCGGCTCGCCGTCGGTAAAATCTGAGCCAAAGTCCATCACGGCATCTTCGCCATCCTCCGGAACCGTCTGCTGAAAATCGGAGAATTTCAAGGTGGAGAGCCGTTCAATATCCTCGGCGTATTCCTGCAGAGGATGACCGGAAATATAGTATCCGATGCTTTCTTTTTCCAGGCTTAAAAGCTCTTTTTTAGGAAACTCGGGAACATCGGAAGCAAATGCTTCAACGGTTTCTTCTTCATCGCCCCATAAGGACAGCTGGCCTGCCACATTGCGCTTCATATCATCGGCGTAGGAGTCAATCACCGATTCATAGTCTAATAGCAGACAGGAGCGCTTTTCACCCATGGCATCAAAGGCGCCTGCCTTGATTAAAAACTCGTGAACGCGCTTTGTAACGTTGAGAGCCGCGGTCCGCTTGGCAAAATCGCGATAGCTTTTATAGGGACCGTTTTCGCGGCGTTCTTCCACAATGGCTTCCACGCATCCCACACCCACGTTTTTGATAACCGCAAGTCCGAACCGGATGTTACTGCCGGAAGCGGCAAAACCCGCAATACTTTCGTTGATGTCCGGCGGCAGAATTTTGATACCCATTCGTTCGCAAACGGAAGAATAGCCTGCCACCTTTTCGGGCGAATCTAAAACGGAAGAAAGAAGCGCCGCCATATACTGCGCCGGATAGAAATGCTTCAGGTACGCCGTCTGGTATGTAACAAAGGCGTATGCCGCCGCGTGAGATTTGTTGAATGCGTAGCTGGCAAAATCCATCATTTCGTCGAAAATGGCGTTAGCAACCTCTTCCGATACACCGCGGCGCAGAGCACCGTCTACTTCAATGGTGCCGTCTTCTGCCACAATGCCGTGGATGAAGTTTTTCCGCTCGGCAATCATCACGTCTTCCTTTTTCTTACTCATGGCTCGGCGCACAAGGTCTGCACGACCCAGAGAATATCCGCCCATTTTCCGCACGATTTCCATAACCTGCTCCTGATATACCATACAGCCGTAGGTTACATTTAAAATCGGCTCTAAAATAGCGTGTTTATATTGCACGCCGCCGGGATTGTTTTTGTTTTTCACATACCGCGGAATCTGGTCCATGGGACCGGGACGGTACAGAGAAATTCCGGCGATGATATCTTCTATGCTTTCGGGCCTGAGTTCCTTCATGAACTGCTTCATACCGGCGCTTTCCAGCTGGAACACGCCCTCGGTTTCGCCGCGGGAAATCATTTTATACACGCCGGGCTCGTCCAAAGGAATGGCATCAATATCAATATCTTCACCGGTGGATGCTTTGATGATTTCCAAAGCGTCCTTGATGATGCCGAGGTTCCGAAGTCCCAAAAAGTCCATCTTGAGAAGCCCTAATTCTTCTACGGTGTCTTTGGGGAACTGGGTGATTAAAACATCATCGTTTTTCTGAAGCGGAACATATTCCGTCAGGGGTTTTTGCGAAATTACCACGCCTGCCGCGTGAGTTCCGGCGTTACGGATTAAGCCTTCTACCGCCATGGCATCGTCTATCAGCTCTTTCACTGTCTCGTCGGAGGCATATTTTGCGGAAAGGTCAGGGTTCATTTTCAGAGCCTTTCCGATGGTCATTTTAAGGTCAAAGGGAATCATTTTGGCAATCACATCTGTGTCGCCGTAGGAAACATCCAGCACGCGCCCCACGTCGCGGATGGCGTTTTTCGCCTTCATTTTATTGAAGGTGATAATCTGGGACACGCATTCTCTGCCGTATTTTTCCACAACATAGTCGATAACCTTCTGTCGGTCTTCGTTGCAGAAGTCTACGTCGATATCGGGCATGCTGACACGCTCGGGGTTTAAGAACCGCTCGAAAATCAGCGCAAAGCGGATGGGGTCAATGTTGGTAATCGCCAGACAGTAGCTGACAATACTGCCCGCCGCAGAGCCTCTGCCGGGTCCTACGGGGATGCCGTTGTCTTTGGCGTATTTGATGAAATCCCACACAATGAGGAAGTAGTCCACATATCCCATACTGCGGATAACGTCCAGCTCAAAATAGAGCCGTTCGCGGGCTTCGGCGCAATCGTCGCCGTACCGTTTTTTAAGACCTTCCTCACAAAGATATTTTAAATATTCAAAGGAGTCGCCGCCATCAGGCACCGCATATTTCGGCAATTTCAAAACGCCGAACTCAAAGTCTAAATCGCACATATCGGCAATTTTCTGTGTGTTTTCCAACGCACCGGGAATCTGCCCGAAAAGCTGCGCCATTTCTTCCTCGCTCTTTAAATAGAACTCGTCGGTTTCAAATGCCATGCGGTCCGTTTCCGCTACTTTGCGGTTCATCTGGATGCAAAGCAGCAAATCCTGGTATTTGGCATCCTTTTTCTCGATATAATGCACATCGTTGGTGGCAACTACGCCAATACCGGATTTTTGCGCGTAGGAAATGAGGAATGCGTTGGCTTTTTTCTGCTCCGGAATGCCGTGATTCTGAATTTCCAAAAAGAAGTTTTCTTTTCCGTACAGCGTGCAGTATTTTTCAATCAGTTCTTCTGCTTTTTGTTCATCGCCTGCTAAAATTGCCTGAGGCACTTCGCCGGCGAGACAGGCGGTTAAACAGATTAAGCCTTCGCTATGCTTCTCCAGCACAGAAAAATCCACTCGGGGCTTATAATAAAAACCGTCTGTGAATCCCATAGAAGAAATTTTAATCAGGTTGCGGTAGCCCTCCATATTCTTGGCAATCAGCACCAAATGGTGTGTGGTATTTCCGCCGTCGTGAGATTTGTTCAGCATATCCTTTGCCGCAACATAAACCTCACAGCCGATGAGCGGTTTGATGCCTGCATCCTTTGCCGCTTTGTAAAAATCGATGACACCGCACATATCCCCATGGTCGGTGATGGCAAGGGCGTTCATCCCTAACTCCTTCGCGCGCGCTGCCATCTCTTTAATTTTACCCGAACCGTCTAAAAGACTGTATTCCGTATGCACGTGCAGATGTGTAAACTCCATAATAATCTCCATTTCTAATCCCTGATTCAAAAATACCTGGCTGAAACCACATTCACGCCAGGTATTCTCTCATT
>JAFQLU010000039.1 GCA_017396465.1 Clostridia bacterium
ATATATATGTGTGAACATGACAAAAAAGTGTCGCAATCCAAAAAGGGTTGCGACGCTTATCTTTTGTTATTTTTCTATCTTCCTCTGCACAAATTTGATGCATTCTATAATCGGTATAATCAGAACTGCAAGACCGATGGAGATGGCGTATTCTGAAAATGTTATCGCTTCTAAACCGAAGGCTTTGGAGAATACGGGCACAAATACCACCGCCGTTGTCAGCACAAAAGACAGGAGCATTGCACCCCAAAGCACCTTGTTATGTCCTTTTAAGCGGAACACGGATTTTCTTCTGGAGCGCATATTAAAGGAGTGGAACACCTCCACCATGGAAAGGGTTAAAAACGCCATGGTGATGCCGTCGGGACTGTTTACAATTTCCCATCTGCCGGACTCCATAAAATGACCGATAAAATATGCCGTCAGGGTTAACACCGTCACAATAGCACCCTGCAGGAACACATCCAGCCCCAAGCCGCCGGAGAAAATACCTTCCTTGCTGTCTCTGGGCGGTAGCTGCATGATATCGCCTTCGCTTTCCTCCATACCCAACGCCAGCGCCGGGAATGTGTCGGTGATTAAGTTAATCCAGAGAAGGTGCACCGGCTCTAAAACCACAAAGCCCAAAAGGGTTGCGGTGAAGATCGCAAGCACCTCGGCAAGGTTAGAAGCCAGCAGGAACTGGATGGATTTCCGGATGTTATCGTAGATGCGTCTGCCCTCTTCCACGGCAGACACGATGGTTGCAAAGTTATCGTCTGCCAAAACCATATCGGCAACATTTTTGGTAACATCCGTCCCGGTGATACCCATGCCCACGCCGATATCTGCATTTTTGATGGAAGGCGCATCGTTTACGCCGTCGCCGGTCATGGCAGTGATTTTGCCGTTGGCTTTCCATGCATTGACGATTCTGACCTTATGCTCCGGCTGAACGCGGGCATATACGGAAAATTCGCCGATGCGTTCTTTTAATTCCTCTTCGGAAATGTCATCCAGCTGTGCACCGGTAATAGCGCGTGTTTCTTCCGTCAGCACGCCCAATTCCTTTGCAATGGCGGATGCCGTATCGATATGGTCGCCCGTAATCATCACAGGGCGGATGCCTGCCTCACGGCATTTATCCATTGCCGCTTTCACTTCGGGGCGGATGGGATCAATCATACCGGAAAGACCGATGAAGCATAAATCCTGCTCTAACATTTCCGCCGCATAGCTTTCCGGCTCCGTTTCATAGCTTCTTTCCGCCGCACATAAAACACGAAGCGCTCTATCTGCCATCTGTTTGTTGGCTTTTGCTATTTCTGCCCGTTTTTTCTCTGTCAGCGGCACGATTCCTTCATTTGTTCGGATATGCGTGCACCGCTTCAGCACTTCATCCGGCGCACCCTTGGTGAACTGCACAAGCTTTCCGTCCGCTGCTTTGTGCACCGTACTCATCATTTTCCGCATGGAATCAAAGGGTGCTTCGTCGATTCTGGGATATGCGTTTTTCAGCTCCGGCTTCGGAAGGCTCTTTTCCTTTGCATCGTTTACCAATGCACACTCCGTCGGCTCGCCCACGGCAAAACCGTCCTCGCCCAATTCTGCGTCACTGCAAAGAGCCATAGCCGTTACCAGCCTGGTTTCGTCTTCTGCAAAATGCTCTACTACGGTCATTTTGTTCTGGGTCAGCGTTCCGGTTTTATCGGAGCAGATAATCTGCGTACAACCTAAGGTTTCCACCGCGGTCAGCTTACGGATGACCGCATTATGCTTCGACATTTTCGTAACACCGATGGAAAGCACCACCGTTACCACCGCCGCAAGACCTTCGGGAATTGCCGCAACAGCAAGGCTCACTGCAACCATAAAGGTGTCCAGCATACCTGCGCCCGTGATATCGGGATAAGAGCGAATCAGGTCTAATCCGAAAATAAACACGCAGATGCCGATAACCAGAAAGCTTAAGATTTTGCTTAGCTGGTTCAGCTTTTTCTGCAGAGGTGTTTCTTCGTCCTTTGCCATGGTAAGTGCATCGGCAATTTTGCCCATTTCCGTTTCCATACCGGTTGCCACAACCACGGCTGTACCTCTTCCGTACACCACGGTAGAGCCCATATATACCATATTTTTGCGGTCGCCCAAGGGAACATCCTTGCCCTCGTCTGCAGACAGCGCTTCTTCCGTTTTTTCAACAGGAACGGATTCTCCCGTCAGCGCCGCTTCTTCCACCTTCATGCTGGCACATTCTAAAATTCTGGCATCGGCAGGCACTGCATCACCTGCTTCCAGCACGATGATATCGCCCACAACCAGCTCTTCGCTTTTCACAGACTGAATCAAACCGCCGCGGATAACCTTTGAGGTTGCCGCCGTGATTTCCTGAAGTGCCGCAATGGCTTTTTCCGCCTTGCTTTCCTGCACCACACCCAGCACGGCGTTAATCATCACAACCGCCAGAATAATCACCACGTCCACAAAGGATTCGTTGGCATACGCCGCCGTGACAGCAGAAATCACCGCCGCCGCGATTAAAATCAGCGTCATGGGGTCTACCAGTTCTTTTAAGAACCGTTCTAAAACCGTTACCTTTTTTCCTTCTTCTAATTTGTTGGGGCCATTTTCCAAAAATCTCTTCCCTGCTTCATCCCCGGAAAGGCCATCCCGAGACGATGCTTTTTCTTTTAAAACATCCTCGCTCGTTTGCAAATACGCTTTCATGTTCCATTCCTCCTATTGTCGGTACTACTTATTATACGAAACTAAAAAAACTCATATACGCATCCTGTGGAAAAAACCGGGGTTCGTATATGAGTCTCATTCTTGGATAAGGCAACCCGGGTTTTACAAAAAACCTTGTTGACGACTTGCCTCACACGCTATATCGTGCGGAATTACCCCCTCATATCTATTTTGGTTAAAACGGCAGAAGCCCTAAATGCTCCAGCAGGATTTTTGTACCCATCAGCACCAGAACAATGCCGCCGGAAAGCTCTGCCTTGGATTTATATTTTGCGCCGAACACGTTGCCGATTTTGACGCCCACCGCCGAAAGCACAAAGGTGGTGCATCCGATAAATAACACCGCCGGCAGAATATGCACCTTTAAAAAGGCAAAGGTTACGCCCACCGCCAAAGCATCAATACTGGTTGCCACCGCCAAAGGAAGCATGGAACCGGGCCCGAAGGAGCTGTTCAGTTCCTCCACCTCGCCGGCTTTTGCCTCGCGCATCATATTTGCGCCGATGATTCCCAAAAGCACAAAGGCAATCCAATGGTCAAAGCGCTCGATAACCGCCTGAAACTGACATCCCAGCAAAAATCCGATTGCCGGCATCAGCGCCTGAAAACCGCCGAAATAGATTCCGGCTACCCCTGCATGCTTCAGCGACACCTTGGAAACCGACAGTCCCTTACATATGGAAACCGCAAAAGCATCCATGGAAAGACCCACGGCAATAAGAAACAGTTCTGCAAAACTCATGTTTTTAAAACACCAACCTTTATGTAAAGAAAAAAGAGACTGCCTGCATCTTTTGCAGTTCAGTCTCGTCATTTCGTATAAAGCCAGAAGCAAAGCTTCAGTGTGTTGACTTCATCACGCCTCCTAAAAGACGCCGACTACTCCCTAACTTCTTATTCAGTATAGCATAAGGAATCTTAAAAGTCAATAAAAGATTTTTGAATAAACTTTAAATTTCGTTTTGATACACTCACCGGTAAATAAACACCGCCATCAGTACCGAAATCACATTCATCTTATGCCTCCATACCCGGATAGTGTATCGAGCCAACAAAGCGGCTCTGCGCAGTTGTCCACAGCACCTTTCCCTATCCCAGGTCATTTTACTCTATCCGGCTTCATTTGTCAAGAAAAAACATAGAATAGTACCCTTTTTCATAGTATTGTATATTGTTTTATGGGAAAATATGAGATATACTGAAAGCAGAATATCATATAAGAGAGGTTTTCACCATGAAGGTCAAACAAATTTTATTTACCAAAGTAAACACAGCAGAATTTTTAGATTTGGAGATTCCGATGCCCGGTCCCGACGAAGTGCAGGTGAAAACAGCGGTGCATACCATCAGCTGCGGTACGGAACGTGCGAACATCACGGGCTCCGATTCCGTAGGCATTTACGGAGGTCCCAACGTGACGTTTCCACGGCATTGCGGTTACAGCAGCAGCGGTACCGTAACGGCTGTAGGCGAACATGTAACAGATGTTAAAGCAGGCGACCGCGTGGCTGTTTTGGGTTACAAGTATCAAAGCTATCAAAATATTCCTCAGGAGGCAGTGATAAAAATTCCCGATGGCGTATCCTTTGAGACGGCATCTATGGCGTACATCACCACATTTCCCATGGCGGCTGTCAGAAAGACAAGAATCGAAGTGGGAGAACCCGTTCTGATTATGGGTTTGGGTATCTTAGGGTTATTTTCCACCATGTTTGCCCGACTGGCAGGAGGAACGCCTGTTGTTGTGGCAGATCCGGTACAGGAAAGAAGGGAACTGGCGCTGTCATTAGGCGCAGACTACGCTTTTGACCCCACAGAACCGGATTTTGCGGATAAAGTAAAATCTGTAACAGACGGCGGTGCGGCGGCGGCAATTGAAGTAACCGGTGTTGGTGCAGGATTAAACAGCGCATTGGATTGCATGAGAAGCTTCGGCAGAGTTGCTCTTTTGGGTTGCACCAGAAAATCGGACTTCACCATAGATTACTATCGTAAGGTACACGGCCCCGGTATTACGTTGATCGGTGCGCACACGCTGGCACGTCCTCTTTATGAATCCCATCCCGGATATTTTACCACCCGGGACGATGCAAAAGCCTTTTTTAAATTATGCGAGCTCGGTCGAATGGATGCGGACAAGCTGGTGATGGAAACACACGATCCGAGAAATTGCACAGAAGTATTTACCAGACTGATCAACGACAAAAATTTCCCGCCGATATCTCAGTTTGATTGGCGGAATATATAAAAAGGAGAAGCAGATATGAAAAAAATAAAAATAGCCCAGATTGGTATTGCCCATGATCATGCTACGGGAGCATACGCCTCCTTTAAAGCATTATCCCATATGTTTGACGTGGTAGGGTATTGCACCGTAGAAGGAGACGAGTTCTATCCCGAGCGTCTGCACACGGATTGTTTTCCCGATAACGAAAGAATGACATTGGAGGAAATTCTGAATAACTCCGAAATCGAGGCAGTTGTGATAGAAACCGAAGAAGAAAAACTGGTAAAATACGCAACTTTGGCGCTTCAGGCAGGCAAGCATGTGCAGATGGATAAACCCGGCGGCGAGGATGCGGACGAGTTTGAAAACATGATGCGCATCGCAAAAGAGAAAAACTTAGTGGTGCATTTGGGATATATGTACCGCTATAACAGTTTCGTTCAGAAGCTGATGCAGGATATCAAAGAGGGCAAATACGGCGAGATTTATGCCGTGGAAGCCCATATGGACTGTTTGCACACAAAGGAGAAACGGGACTGGCTGAAACGCTTTCAGGGCGGCATGATGCATTTTTTAGGCTGTCACCTGGTGGATCTTATTTTAAGCATTCAGGGCCTGCCCGATGAAATCATCCCCTTAAACTGTGCCACGGGGTTTGACGGCGTAACAGCAAATGACTACGGCATGGCGGTGTTCAAATATAAAAATGGCGTGTCCTTTGCCAAAACCTGCGCCGCAGAGCCGGGCGGCTTTATGCGCCGTCAGCTTATTGTCTGCGGTGAAAAGGGTACGGTGGAGCTAAAGCCGTTAGAATGGTTTGTCCGCTATCCGGAAGGAAGATGTGACCAATCCACCACAGCCTCCGTGATGATGAAAAAGGATGCGGAACAGCACGGTTGGGGACTCACCTGGGACAAGCTGGACAAAACCCCTGCATCGCGTTATGATGCTATGATGGAAGCCTTTGGTAGGATGATTTGGGGCGAAATAGAAAATCCCTATACTTATGCATACGAAGTGCAGCTGCACAGAGTGGTTCTGGCGGCTTGCGGTTTTGATATTGACTATAAAAAAGAAATTATACTGTAAAGGAGATTACATATGAAAGCCATTTTAGTAAATGACGATAAATCCTTAAGCTGGAGTGAGGTTCCCGATCCGGTGATTTCCTCCGAAGAGGTTTTGGTAAAAATTGAAGCGGCGGCTTTAAACCGTGCGGACCTCATGCAGCGGGACGGTGACTATCCGCCCCCTCCCGGATGTCCGGAATGGATGGGATTAGAGGTTGCCGGTGAAATTGTGGAAGTGGGAGAAATTGCGTCCAAATACTGGAAAGTAGGCGACAAAATCTGCGCACTACTCGGCGGCGGCGGATACGCAGAGTATGTTTCCGTAAAATACGATATGTGTATGCCCGTTCCCAAAAACTGCTCTATGGTGGAAGCGGCGGCAATCCCCGAAGCTTTCGCAACGGCTTATCTGAATCTGTTTATGGAAGGGAATATCAAAGAAGGAAACACCCTTTTAATGAATGCCGGTGCATCAGGACTTGCAAGCGTAATCATTCCTATGGCAAAGGCGTTTGGCATAAGAGTCGTTACAACGGTTCTCACCGATGAAATAAAAGATTCTATCAAGCACCTGAATGCGGACAGAGTTGTTGTGACAACGAAGGAAGATATTTCAGAAGTTTTGAAAGAAGAGCTTGAAAACGGTCATAGTGTAGATGTTGCCATCGACTGCCTGGGCGGTGAAATCATGGGAAAATGTATTCATTATCTTACCCACGGCGCACGGTGGATTATGATTGCGGCGCTTGCCGGCAC
>JAFQLU010000040.1 GCA_017396465.1 Clostridia bacterium
CCCACCAGCATTGCTGGTGGTTGTTGTTACACAACATGAAAGCTGCAGCAAATATTTGCTGCAGCTTTTTTGCGATGTCATCATGACTTTCCCTTTGCCTTGTGTGGTATGCGCATCGGCAGCTACGCCTTTTAGGGCGGACGAAAAATCGTGCAGATTGGACGAATGGAACCCGAAGCTGTATATAGAATACAGCGAGTGGTGAGATTCGTTCAAAACACAAGGCAAATTTTTAAAAAGGAATTCGTCACACAACGAATTCCTTCTTTTTGCTTACTCCATTTTTGCAATGTTATGCGAAAAACAACTTTGCTATATGCTCCCTTTGCCTTGTGTGGTATGCGCATTTTTCTACGCCCGCCTTTATTCGTTTATCAGCTTCCGTATCGCCTTCGCCACACCTGCACGCTGCGCCGTATCCGTAATAAAATCGGCATACTGCTCCATGCCCGGTGTGTGATTTCCCATCACCACGGCAATGCCTGCAGCTTCGAGCATTTCTTTGTCGTTGGCGCTATCGCCGATGGCAACGCACCGCTCATTTGGCACGCCCAGCTTTTCTGCCACGAAATGCATACCGCTTGCTTTATCGCAGTCCTTCTGCCCGTATTCGGCGTATGTGGGATGAATATAAGGCTCTATC
The DNA here is from genome assembly GCA_017396465.1 of Clostridia bacterium. GTDB lineage: Bacteria > Bacillota > Clostridia > UBA1381 > UBA9506 > Congzhengia. The sequence continues at coordinate 644 of JAFQLU010000040.1, forward strand.
ACATCACACAAGGCAGAAAGCGGCTCTCCCTCTAACTTTCCATGCGTGAACTTGGATATTTTCGCATCCGGATATTTTTCTTTCCAATCCTGAACGCGTTTTATTTTTATAGCCCCGTCAGGCACATACAAATCATCGGTGCTGTATAAAGCATCCTCACCCTCAAACATGCTGAACACCTCAGGGATTTCCAAAAAGATTTCCGTGATTTTCTCTATCGTTTCCATCGAAAGCGCAGAGGAAAAAATTTGTTTACCCTGAAAACGGATGTCCGTTCCCAATCCGCACACAAAGCCGTCAAAAGGTGCGACTGAAAGAATTTCTTCCGGAATATGGGCATAGCTTCTTCCCGTGTTGATAAACACAAAATGACCTTTTTGCCGGGCTTCCTTTATGGCACACACATTTTCCTCCGGCACCTTTCCTGCATGTGCCAGCGTTCCGTCGATATCTAAGAAAAAAATATAGGGTTTCATGCTATTTCTCCTCAATCAGTTTTAAAATTGCCTTTGCTACACCGGCGTTTTCTGCCGTGTCTGTAATAAAGTCGGCATATTTTTCCGTGCCTGCATCATAGTTTCCCATCACCACGGCGATACCTGCGGCAGTAAGCATTTCGGCATCGTTGGCACTGTCACCAATGGCAACGCACCGCTCCATGGGCACGCCCAGTTCCTTTGCCGCAATTTCCATGCCAATGGCTTTGTTGCAGCCCTTAAGTGCCCCCTCATAATAGGTGGGGTGATAGTACATGGTAAAATCATTTAAAAACGGTTCAAAAACACTTCTGTCCTTCACATAGGAGCAAGTGATTTTATTCAGAACCGCATCCCTGTATTTTTCGCGGAATTCATCCACGCTGCGTACCGCAACAAAACGTCCCCGTGAACGTGCTTCGTTTGTGCTGATATTGATTTCGGCACCTCTTAAATACAGAATTTCTTCCGGCATGGTGAAAAACAACTCCAGCAGTCTGCAGGAGGTTTCAAAAGGGATGGTTTTCATCAGAATCTGTTTTCCGTGAATACGGATATCCGCTCCCAATCCGGAAACAAAACCGTCAAAAGGTGCGCAGTTTAAAATCGGTTCCGTAATGGTATAATACGACCTGCCGGTGTTTAAAAGCACAAAGTGCCCCTCTGCCTGTGCCTTTTGAATTGCGGCTATATTCTCTTCCGGAACGCCGCCGTTTTTGGCAAGAAGCGTTCCGTCAATATCCAAGAAAAATGCATAAGGTTTCATATCAGTTCTCCTCAATCAGCTTTAAAATGGCCTTTGCTACGCCGGCATTTTCCACCGTGTCCGTGATAAAATCGGCATACTTTTCCATCCCCGGCTCGTGGTTTCCCATCACCACGGCAATCCCTGCGGCAGAAAGCACGTCGACATCATTTGCGCTGTCGCCAATGGCAACGCACCGCTCAATCGGCACGCCCAGTTTCTTTGCCGCAACCAGTATACCCGTGGCTTTGTTGCAGCCTGCCACCGTTCCTTCTATCAGCTTGGGATAGTAATAAAGGTTCAGCTCCTCACGATACGGCTCAATGGCGCTTTTTTCGGGATGCACCGTTGCCGTGAATTTGTTCACCGGCGCTTTTATGTATTTTTCACGGTATTCCTCGGCGCTATGTATCACAACGTGTATATCCGACGCAAAATCGGGATTCGTGACAAAGCACACATTTTCGCCGCTTAAATAAAGGTTTTCTCCCGGGATGGAAAGATAATATTCCACAAGCTTTGCCGCCGTTTCCGGCTGAAGGCGTTTTGTATATACGCTTTCCCCGTGTATACGGATATCTGTTCCCAGTCCTGCCACAACGCCGTCAAAGGGAGCGCTATGTAGCACCTTGTCCCCGATGCCGGCATAGGAGCGACCGGTGTTGATACACACAAAATGTCCCTTTTTCTGCGCTTCTTTGATTGCCACTATATTTTCTTCCGGAATATGGTTCCCGGAAAGATAGGTTCCGTCTAAATCCAGGAAAAAAGCATATGGTTTCATGTTGTTTCTCCTATCGCGCATGGTATACAAAATTGGCGTAGTGCACTGCACTACGCCAATCATCATGTTATTTTAGAATCCCATTCCGCCGGGCATGCCGCCACCCATTGCGGGAGCTGCCGGTTCGGGAGCGGGCTTGTCGGCAACTAAACTCTCTGTTGTGAGAACCATAGCTGCAACACTTGCTGCATTCTGGAGTGCGGAACGTGTTACCTTTGTGGGGTCAACAATACCGGTTTCCATCATGTTCACATATTCTTCTGTTAATGCGTTAAAGCCGATTTCATCGCTTTCTGCACGAACCTTTTCTACGATAACTGCGCCCTCGAGACCTGCGTTCTTTGCAATCTGCTTAACGGGTTCTTCCAAAGCCTTCAGCACGATCTGAACGCCTGTTTTTTCGTCGCCTGTTAAGGTGTCTAACAGTTTAGCCACTTCTTTGGTTGCGTTGATGTAGGTGGTACCACCACCGGGAACGATACCTTCTTCTACTGCTGCTCTGGTTGCAGCCAGTGCATCTTCGATTCTCAGTTTCATTTCCTTCATTTCGGTTTCTGTTGCCGCACCAACCTTGATAACGGCTACGCCGCCTGCCATTTTCGCCAGACGTTCCTGCAGCTTTTCTCTGTCGAAATCAGAGGTGGTTTCTTCAATCTGGGATTTAATCTGCGCAACGCGGCTCTTGATTTCCTCGGGATCACCTGCACCGTCAACAATGATGGTGTTTTCCTTCTGGATTTTCACCTGACGCGCGCGGCCTAATTGTGCCAGCTGTGTTTCTTTGATGTCTAAGCCCAGTTCTTCTGTGATTACTTCGCCGCCGGTTAAGATAGCGATGTCTTTAAGCATTTCTTTTCTTCTGTCACCAAAGCCGGGAGCCTTTACTGCAACGCAGGTAAAGGTACCGCGGAGCTTGTTAACCAGAAGGGTTGCCAAAGCTTCGCCTTCGATATCTTCAGCGATGATAACCAGTTTCTGTCCCTGGTTTACAATCTGCTCGAGGATGGGCAGAATATCCTGAATGTTAGAAATTTTCTTGTCTGTGATTAAAATGTAAGCATCGTCTAACACGGCTTCCATCTTATCGGTATCGGTTACCATGTAGGGAGAAATGTAACCGCGGTCAAACTGCATACCTTCCACCACTTCGGAGTAGGTTTCTGCGGTTTTGGATTCTTCCACGGTAATAACGCCGTCGTTGGTTACTTTTTCCATAGCATCTGCAATCAGCTCGCCAACCTTTTCGTCAGCCGCAGAGATAGCCGCAACACGTGCGATATCTTCCTTGCCCTTTACCTTCTGGCTTGCGGAAACGATATAGTCGCAAGCGGTGGAAACTGCCTGCTGAATCCCCTTTTTCACAATCATGGGGTTTGCGCCTGCTGCGATGTTTTTAAGACCTTCATGCACCAGAGCCTGTGCGAGCAGTGTTGCGGTTGTGGTACCGTCACCTGCTACATCGTTGGTCTTGGTAGAAACTTCTTTTACCAGCTGAGCACCCATGTTTTCAAAGGGGCATTCCAGCTCGATTTCTTTTGCAATGGTCACACCGTCGTTTGTGATTAAGGGTGCGCCGAATTTTTTGTCTAAAACAACGTTTCTGCCTTTGGGACCGAGTGTAACCTTAACGGTGTCCGCCAGCTGATTTACGCCGCGTTCTAAGGCTTTTCTAGCCTCTTCGCCAAATAAAATATCCTTTGCCATGATGATTTACCTCCGATTACTGAATTTTAGCGAGTACATCGCCCTGTTTCAGAATGGTGTATTCCACACCGTCTAACTTGATTTCTGTTCCTGCGTATTTGCTGGTGATAACCTTATCGCCAACAGACAGCTCCATTTTCACTTCTTTGCCGTCAATCACGCCGCCGGGACCAACTGCCACAACTTCTGCAATCTGGGGCTTTTCCTTTGCAGAACCGGGGAGCACGATACCGCTTTTTGTGGTTTCTTCTGTTTCTACCATTTTGATGACTACTCTGTCACCTAAAGGCTGAATGTTCATATTCCTTACCTCCTGATGTATGTGAAAATTATTTTTTAACTGTTTTATTTTAGCACTCACGCATCCCGAGTGCTAACACTTCTATATATTACTCAAATTCCGAAAAATTATCAAATGCCGAATTTTAAAAATTTCGCCATGTTTTCTTTCGTTTTCTTCTGTTTTCTTTCAAATACTCCGTTTTTTCCATCCGTTGTAAAATCAGGCATTTTCTGCTATACTATTAACAGAATAGTCACAAAGTTTAAAAAATGATGGATAAAGGTGAGTTTTTTGAAGATTGTTATCATCGGCGGAGGCCCTGCAGGACTGATGGCGGCGGCTGCCGCATCGTCTATGGGAGCAACAGCCCGCATCATAGAAAAGAACCCGTATCTGGGCAAAAAAATGGGAATCACGGGAAAAGGCCGTTGCAACATCACAAACAGCGCCGACATCTCGGAATTTATTCCTAATATTCCCGTCAACGGCAAATTTATGCACAGTGCATTTTATGCCTTTTCCAACACGGATATGATAGACCTTTAGATCGTTACGGTGTAGAAACCAAAACCGAGCGGGGAAACCGTGTGTTTCCCGTTTCCGACAAGGCAAAAACCGTGGTAGATGCTTTGAAAAAATACGCCAAGGACATGGGCGCACGCGCCATACAGGATGAGGTTGTTTCCGTCACCAAAACGGAATCCGGCTTCTCTCTCCGGTTAAAAGACCACGGACGGCTTAACTGCGACAAGGTCATCATCGCCACCGGCGGCGTGTCATACCCCCAGACCGGCTCCACCGGCGACGGATACCGTTTTGCCAAAGAGCTGGGGCACACGGTAGTCTCCCCCAAGCCGTCTTTGGTGCCGCTTCTTGCCAAAGGAAGCATTCCCAAAAAGCTGATGGGGCTTTCCTTAAAAAATGTTGCCATCTTCATTTCCGATGAAAACGGCAAAAAAGTGTATGAGGATTTCGGCGAAATGCTCTTTACCCACTATGGCGTGTCCGGCCCCGTAATTTTAAGCGCCAGTGCGCACCTGCGTGACTTCGGCCAAAAGAAATATACGCTTTCTATCGATTTAAAACCTGCGCTGGATGAGCAGACCTTGGATAAACGCCTGCTCCGCGATTTTGAAGCGAATCTCAACAAGGATTTTCTGCACAGCTTAGACGCCCTGCTTCCGCAGAAAATGATTCCCGTTATCATAGAAAACAGCGGTATCGACCCACGAAAAAAAGTGCGCGATATCACAAAAGAAGAGCGACAAGCTCTGCTTTTATCCATCAAAAACCTTTCCCTGGAGCTTACCGGAACACGTCCCATTGCCGAGGCGATTATCACATCGGGCGGCGTATCGGTAAAGGAAATCAGCCCGAAAACCATGGAATCAAAGCTTGTCCCGGGGCTGTATTTTGCAGGAGAGGTGATAGATGTTGACGCCTACACCGGCGGCTTCAATCTGCAGATTGCCTACTCCACGGGGCATTTAGCCGGCATCTCTGCCGCAGAGGAGGTTATTTCATGAGTCATATCGAAACAGAAGAAAAACGGGAGCGCGCCATTCGTGCCGGCGTGCATACCGGTTCTTTAGATGCATTAAACGACACCACCGAGGAAACCCTTGCCGAGCTTGCCCGTCTAGCCGACACGGCAGACGCCGAGGTGGTTGCCACCTTAATACAGAATAAATCAGTTTTAGAAAAAGCCACCTATTTAGGCGAAGGCAAAATTGAAGAATTAAAAGCCGCCTGTGAAACCTTGGATGCCGACCTGGTTATCTTTGACGATGAGCTTAGCCCCATGCAAATCCGAAACTTAGAGGATGCCCTGGGAAAACGCGTGATCGACCGCAGCATGCTGATTTTAGATATTTTTGCGCGGCACGCCGAAACCGGCGAAGGAAAAATTCAGGTAGAGCTGGCGCAGCTTCGATATCTTCTGCCCCGGCTCACCGGTATGGGTTCTAAAATGTCCCGTCTCGGTGCCGGCATCGGAACGCGTGGTCCCGGTGAAACCAAGCTGGAAACCGACCGCCGCCATATCTACAGAAGAATTTCTCACTTAAAGGAAGAGCTGGAAAAAGTAAAGAAACACCGCGAGCTTCTCCGTGCCAGAAGAAAAAAGGAAAACAGATATATTTTAGCATTGGTTGGCTATACAAACGCAGGAAAATCTACGCTGTTAAACCGCTTGACCGGTGCCACCGTTTTAGCGCAGGATAAGCTGTTTGCAACTCTGGACCCCACCATGCGCGGTCTCACCCTTTCCGACCGCCGCGAGGTGATGCTGGTGGACACCGTCGGCTTCATCCGCAAGCTCCCCCATCACCTGATTGAAGCCTTTAAATCTACGCTGGAGGAAACGGTGTATGCCGATGCGCTTTTAATCGTTGCCGACGGCGCTGACCCCGAGGTAGACGCGCATCTTGCCGTGGTTTCCCGCCTTTTGGACGATTTGGGCGCAGGCGACAAGCCCAAGCTGATTGTGTTTAACAAAACCGATAAGCTGACGGAGGACCGCAATTTCGGCGTGCTTTCCGGCGGCGCTCCTTTCGTTGAAATCAGCGCCAAGGAAGGAAATGCCGTAGATACCTTACTTGCTTCCATCGAAAACATCGTCCCCGGCAAGAAAAAAGAAGTGACACTTCTCGTTCCCTACGATAAGGGGCAGATTCTTTCCCAGCTTCACGGCGCGCAAACCGTGGTTTCCGAGGAATATCTTGCCGAGGGCACCAAAATCACCTGCCTTTTAGACGCCGCGGACTACAATAAATACCGTGACTTTTTAGCGGAGGAATGATATGGAAAAGAAAATGACCTATAAAACGGTTTTGAAAGCAAACCGTGCGGAGATGATTGAAAAAAAATCCCGTTTCATTGCTTCCGTAAAACCGGTCGCAACCGAGCAGGATGCCATTGATTTCATCAACGAAATCCGTGCCGAGTTCCGTGATGCCACCCACAATGTGTATGCCTATGTAGTGTCGGAGAATAACACCACCCGATACTCCGACGACGGCGAACCGGGCGGCACTGCTGGCGTTCCCACTCTTGAGGTTTTAAACAAGGAGCATTTAACCGATGTTGCCGTGGTGGTCACCCGTTATTTCGGAGGAACACTTCTCGGCGCAGGCGGTCTGGTGCGTGCGTACGGAAAATCTGCAAAGCTGGGCGTGGATGCCGCCGTGATTACGGAAAAAATCTATTGCCATGAGCTATTAATTCATGCGCCCTATGACCTTTTAGGCAAAATCCGATACCTGATTGAAAACGGGGATTATATTTTGGGCGAAATTGAATACGCAAACGATGTTGCCATCACCGCCTATATCAAATACGACCTTTTAGAGCGGTTCCAAAAGGAGCTGACCGAAGCCACCAACGGAAGCGTAACGCCCGAAATCTGCGGCGAGCTTTATGTGGATAAAATAGAATAGTCCTCACAAAAACAAAGCATCATACTATAACAAAGGAAAAGACCGGAAGGAACATCCCTTCCGGTCTTTTGTTATGCTATTTTGCTTTTTTTACGAAATTAGTTTCCCCAGGAAACCAAAACAATTGCAACGTCTTTGGAATCAATAAAGCCGTCACGGTTCAAGTCATATTTCGCGTAATCCTTGTTGTTTGTAGCAGATAAACCTGTTTCACCAAAGTAGGAAACAACTGCAGATAAATCGTAGGTGTTAATCTTGTTATCCTTTACGATATCGCCTGCTAAGTAGTTCAGTTTAGCATATGCTTTGCCTTCTTCTACTGCTGCATCTGCGTCTTTTACGTTGTTCCAGAAGTTCACGGTCTTGTTATCCGTCATACGAACGGTGTAACGTGCTGTTCTGTAGCCTGCACCGGAAACTGTGATATCATAGGATGTGTTCACGGTAAGCGCATCTGTTACTTTCACAACATAGCTACCATTAATAAAGTCTGCTTCGTAAGCCGCATCTACTCTGTTGTCTGCAACGATTGCGGTCTTTTCTGCATCCTCGCCCAGCTTGATGGTTACAGGTGCTAAATCGTCACCGGAGATAACAACCTTCATATCCTGATATGCGATGGGGTTATCCTTAACGGCGTTGGGGAATGCGATATTCACGGTTAAGTCCTTTGTGGGAACTTCGATAGAGGAAACGATAGCGTTTGCAATATTCAGTGTGCCTAAGCCTTCACCGCCGCCAACCACGAAGGTATCTACGATGTTGTCGGAGATTGTGGTTGCGTGAGCCACATTTGTCGCATTTGCCGCACCGTCTACGCGGAAATCAATTTCACCGTAGCCTGTGAATGCAACCTGACCGAGAACGATTTTGTTTTCTGTGTCAACCACGCCGTCAGCCTTGTTCTTGAAATGGAACTCGTAGCGGTTTACAGAATTGTTCACAGGGTTGATTTCAATCTGCGGATTGCTTTCGATAATTTCGTATGCCATGTCGCCTGCTTTGTCTGCTAAAACAAATGTCAGGTCAGCAGAGTTGAGTCTGTTGATGGTTTCTGCATCTGCACCTTCCAAAATGATGTTCCAGAGCGCATTGTCTAAATATTCATCGTCAGCTTCTACTTCTTCGAATACCACGTTTAAGGTGTTTGCTTTTGCAATAACATTACCGGTGTAATCGCCCACAACCTCGTCTGCAATCAGCATTGAGCCGTCTTCTGCAACGGTCAGTTTAGAGTTTGTGCCTAACAGCACACCTTCTTCGATGGTACGCAGAACGATAACGGAGGAAGGACGCTTTGCGCTTGCCTGAATGGTTACTGCAGCGACAAGCTCAGGATCATTTTCAATCGCATATTCTGCACCGTCTACTACGATGTTTGTACCGGAAATAGTACCGTTGTAGTTTCTCAGCGCTGTTTTGTTCATGTTCTTGAATGTGATATCAGAATCTGTGATAGATGTTGTGCTGTTTACGAAACCGCGTTTTACATTATCTAAAACAAATGTGCTGTTTTCAATGATAACGGTTGCATCTTTTATTTCAGATTTAATAACGCCGCCTGATGCGCCTTTTTCACCCTTCAGGTTCACTTCGGAATTCAGGATTTTCAGGACGCTTGCGGGGTTGTTGCCCAGATAGAATACTGCATAACCGGAATCATAATTTTCGCCCTTAAACACAACGTCGTCAAAAATCATGGTAGCTGCGCTTCCGTCATATACGCCGATACCAAAGAAGTCAACGGAATCCTTTGCACCGCTGACATCGATGTTACCGTTTTTGTATGTAACAACTGCGCCGCCTTTATGGTTGATTCTGTTGTTGCCGTCTGCGTTTGTATCTGTGAGGTACAGTGTGTAATTGTTCAGGTCGATATCAACATCCACGCCGGAAATACTGTAGCCTTCTGTGTATACATCCTGAAGCAGTGTGATGGTATCGCCGTCTTTTGCAACAGAAAGTGCTGTTTCGAAAGATGTGTAATACGCATTGCCTTTTTTCACAACAGGTGCAAAGTTACCAACTTCTTTCTGACCCTCTACTGTGTTAAATGTGTTGTTTTCAAGAACAACGCCGCCGGAAATGTCGTAAAGATTCAGAATACCTTCACTTGCACCGGAAGCCAATGTGTTTCCGGTAATGGTTACGTTTGCATCCTTTGTTGCACCAATCATCTGAACGGCATTCCACGCAACATTGGTGATGCTGTTATCTGTAATAACAATATTGCCCGTAGGAGCAGCTCTCAGTATCAGACCGGAGAAATTGCCGCCGCCAACATTTTCAATGGTATTTCCTGTAAAGGTAAATCCAACAAGATTCGGTAAGTTGTTTGTGTTGATAGATACTGCAGCTTTTCCTGTGATATCACGGAACTTACAGTTTTTCACTGTCATATTCTCAATCTTGGTGTTTTCATAAACTGCTGTAAGATTGATGTTGGAATTATAAAAATCAATACCGTCAAAGGTAAGATTTTTCTTAACGGCATTCTGACCGCCGGAATGACCTACAGAGCTGTTTTTCAGAACGGTTCCGTAGTTTTCTGCACCCTTGAATGTAACGTAGCTGATGTTGGAAGGCAGAGTGATGGACTGTTCGAATTCACCTGCAAGCATCTGGATGGTTACAGGGTTTGTTTCGCTTGCAACCGGTGCAGCTACGTTTACTGCTTCCTGCAGTGTTTCATAGTTTGTCACTTTACCGTCTGCACTCGTTATGCTTGCTGCATAAGTCTTTGCGGTGTCAACAAAACCGGTTAAATTGCCGTTTTCGTCTAAATCGGAATAGTATGTGTCAATGTCTACTTTTACACCTTCCGCATCATCAGCAAACGCATTTTCAACACCGTCTGCATAATAGTTTGCGCCGATATTGATGTTGCTTGTGTCTGTAACAGCGGCTTTGTCTACATAAATCTTTGTGTTTTCTCCAAATACATTATCTTCTACAGTTACATTCGGAGAGAATGTATTTACCGCCAACGCACCATAGTTCGGATAGTAAGGATCGGTAGTATCAAATGTATTATTTTTAATGTAAATGTCAGCATAGCCGCCATTATACACACCAAAAGAGTTTGCCCATGACAAATCCATATAGCTGTTCTGGATGGTCCATTTTATACCCGTTTGATATGCAACAAGATGAAGACCATACATTGCGCCTGTTACATAAATATTATCTACTGTAACATTTCCTGCAGGCTCTGCATACATAACTCTCCACGCATCCACAATCTTCATATCTTTGATTGTTCCATTGAAGCTGTGTCCGAGAATTGCAGGACTGCCGCCTTTGATTGTTGTAAGCAGGTCGCCATCGTCGCCTACGGAACCCTGGATTGTGATATTCTTATTGCTGATATCAAATCCACTGTGCACGCCAGCGGCAATTGTAACGGTGTCGCCGTCCTGTGCTTTATTGATGGCTTCCTGTATGGAGGTGTAACTTACACCTCCAACTTCGGCAACATCACCATCACTCAAGGCGAGGGGTGCCTGTTCCACGTTTTCCGGTGCAACCGGTGCTTCCGGCAGAGCAAACGCGGAAAAACTCATTGTGCCGATTGTAATTGCCGTAGCAACAACAACCGACAGGATTTTCTTCATTTTCATGAAAACCCTTCCTTTCTTTATATAGTTTTTTTTGCGAAATCTCCGTTTCCGCATACGGACAGAGTTTTTGTAAAAATATAGAATCCGGTCTCTGTCGCCGGTTATTCACGCGCCAGCTTCCCCACCACCTTCGATAGGATATGAATGTCCTTTTCGTATGCGCAAGCATGCGAAAAAGAGGGTACCCTCTTTGCAAATTTATATAGGTACACCATTATATTGGCATTATATCACCCAAAATATGACATGTCAACTATTTTTCCATTTCATTCCTGTTACATTTTAAAACAAAGAACCGGAAGAGCAAACGCCCTTCCGGTTCCTGTTTTACGCTATATGATTGTTTTAGTTAATTAGTTACCCCAGGAAACCAGAACAATTGCAACGTCTTTCGAATCGATAAAGCCGTCACGGTTTAAGTCATATTTTGCGTAATCCTTGTTGTTTGTAGCAGAAAGACCTGTTTCACCAAAGTAGGAAACAACTGCAGATAAATCGTAG
>JAFQLU010000041.1 GCA_017396465.1 Clostridia bacterium
GATTTTCGATATGTCATAAATGACTCGATATGTGCTTTGCACTCGATATGTTGCCTTTCGGCAACGAGATTTATATCATATCGAGTTTTGAGCAAAGCGAAAAACATATCGATTTTGCGGAAGCAAAAATATCGAGCAAACGGAGTTTGCATATCGACAAGACAAGGTGCATCTTTTCTATCACCTAATTATAAAATAGAATGAAATAAGACGAATGCAGACAGATCGAACATCCTGAAAGGAGTGCGGATCATGGAAAAAATAATCAGATGGGGTATTGTCGGCGCAGGCAATATTGCCAATAAATTTGCTGAAGCAATGAACCATGTTTCGGGGGCAGAGCTTGTTGCTGTTGCTTCCCGCTCGGAGGAGACAGGCAAGGCGTTTGCCGAAAAGCATCATATTGGAAAGCTATTTGTGGGGTACGAGGAAATGGCAAAATCGGATATGATAGATGCCGTTTATATTGCAACGCCGCATCCTTTCCATAAGCCGTGTGCCGAGCTGTTTCTAAACGCAAAAAAACATGTGCTGTGCGAAAAACCGGTATGCGTGAACGAAAAGCAGGCGGTTGCACTTTTAACATGTGCGGAAGAAAACGGCGTTTTCCTGATGGAGGCAATGTGGACAAGATTTTTGCCTGCCATCCATGAAGCGGTACGCGTTGCAAACAGCGGCGAAATCGGAGAAATCAGAAGTGTTTCGGCAGACTTTTGCTATTCAAGCACACCGCAGGAAGAAGCGAAAATTTTTGATAATGCCATGGCAGGCGGTTCTCTTCTGGATGTGGGCGTTTACGGGCTGAACTTTGCCGCCATCGTTCTGGGAGAACATCCGGAAAGCATGGTGGCGGTTTCCGACGTGGCAGACGGTGTGGACTGCCAGACCAACGTTTTGTTAAAATATGCAAACGGAACCACGGCGCACATCTCTTCGGCAATCAATGTGCAAAAACCGGCAACGGGGTACATCTACGGTACAAAAGGCTATATCGAGGTGCCGGACTTCTTCGGTGCACAGGAGCTGATTGTTCATAAGGGCACAGAAGAAAACCGCATCCGAAAGCCTTCCATCGGCGAAGGCTTTGAGGAAGAAATTATCGAATCCTGCCAATGTATCCGCGCTGGCAAAACGCAGAGCGATAGCATGCCCATGGCAGAGAGCATCCGCATCATGAAGCAGATGGACGATATCAGAAAAATGATTCATCTTACCTATCCCTTTGACGCGTAATTTTAACCCGAAAATAATAACAATACATATACGGAGAAGAAAAAATGAAAACAGTCAATGATATTTTAAATCTTATCAAGGAACACGACATTAAAATGGTGGATTTTAAGATGGTGGACGTAGACGGTCAGTTCCGCCACGTAACCATCCCTGCGAAAAACTTTTCGGAAAAGACTATGGAAAATGGTATCGGCTTTGATGCCTCCAACTACGGCTATGCCGTTGTGGAAAAAAGCGATATGGTGTTCATTCCCGACCCGGATACCGCGGTGATTGATCCCTTCTGCGAAATTCCCACCCTTTCCATGACTGGTAACGCAATGATTATCGATAGCCCTGCAAACAGACCCCTGGCGCAGTATCCCAGAAACATTGTTTTGGCGGCTGAAAAATATTTAAAAGACAGCGGAATTGCAGACACCATGCTGATTCTGCCCGAGTTTGAATTTTACCTTTTCGACAGCGTTGGCTGGCAGGTGAAGCCCGAAGCCATCGGCGTGGAGCTGGATGCTTTCCAGGCGCATTGGAACAGCGCAACAGAAGGTCTGGGCAATGTTGTTGCCAAGCAGAAAAACTATCACATCGCAAAGCCCTTTGATATTTCCTATGAAGCGCGCAGTGAAATGTGCATGCTGATGGATGATGCAGGCATCGCCCTTAACTATCACCATCCCGAGGTTGGCGCAGGCGGTCAGTTTGAAATCGAGCCCGAGCTGGGACAAATGTCCAAAATGGCGGATGCCACCATGATGATAAAATATATTATTCATAACACCGCAAGAAAATACGGCATGTCCGCAACCTTTATGCCCAAACCCATTATGGGTGAGGCAGGCAACGGCATGCATGTGCATATGCTTCTGTTAAAGGACGGTCAGCCGGTGTTCTCCGATGATAACGGCTACTCCAACTTAAGCCGCGAGGCGCACTATTTTATGGGTGGTCTTTTAAAGCATATCGCATCCCTTTGTGCTATCACAAATCCCAGCACAAACTCCTTTAAGCGCCTTGTTCCCGGATTTGAAGCACCTGTAACGGTTGGGTATGCAACCTCAAACCGCAGCGCAGTAATCCGTATTCCTGCCTATGCAAAGACACCGGAGCTTCGTCGCTTTGAGCTCAGAAACCCCGATGCGACCTGCAATCCCTATTTCTGCTATGCGGCAATCTTAATGGCAGGTATCGACGGTATCAAGAACAAAATCGACCCCCACGAAAACGGCTGGGGACCTTATGATATGAATCTGTTCCACTTGCCCGAAGAGGAAAAAGCAAAACTGAAACATCTGCCCACCTCTTTGGATGAAGCGCTGGACGCACTGGAAAAAGACAACGATTACCTGACGGCAGGCGGCGTATTCCCCATTGAACTTCTTAACAACTTCATTGCTGCCAAGAGAGAAGAAGTCCGCCAGCTTGCGGCAATTCCGCACCCGGCAGAATTTGATAAATATTATAATCTCTAAAAGAAAGCGCGGGTGGTTTCAGATAAAACTGCCCGCGCTGTTGAACCATGAAAGGAGAAAGTATGAACATTCAGGTTTTACAATTGATAGAAGGCGCAAAACAGGCAAGGGGTATCACTGTTATCATTGATGTTTTCAGAGCCTTTTCCGTGGAAGCATATTGTTTTTCACAAGGGGCAGAGAAGACGATTCCCATCGGCGATATCGACTTTGCATATAAACTGAAAGAAGAAAATCCCGATATCATACTGGCGGGGGAGCGCCGCGGAAAAATTATGCCGGGGTTTGACACGGGCAATTCTCCTTCTGAGCTTAAGAATATTGATGTACGCGGCAAAACTGTTGTGCACACAACCAGCGCAGGCACGAAAGGCATTGCCAACGCAAAGCAAGCAGACGAAATTTTAGGCGCAAGTCTTGTAAATGCCGCCGCCACGGCAAGATATATCAAAAACAGCGGCGCAAGCGAGGTTTCCCTTGTTTGTATGGGCTTAGAAGCTCTTTCCGAAACGGAAGAAGATACACTTTGCGCAAACTACATCAAAAGCCTGCTGGAAGGAACGCATATCGACATGGAGCAGGAAATTGAAAGCCTGAAAACCACCTCCGGCGCAAAGTTTTTCGATAAAGCACAAAACGACATATTCCCCGAAGCTGATTTTGCTATGTGCACAGAGCTTAACAAATTTAACTTCGTGATGCGACTGAAAAGAACGGAAAACGGGTTGGATTATATGGAGAAGATAGAGGTGTAAGGCGTGGGAACTTTTTGCCCCGACTTGACAAAAGTCGAATTGTGTCGAATGATGGAGAAATAATATTCATATTGTCGGATTATATATCCAATGTTCGTAAAGGAGATTTTTAAAATGAAAGATAAAAAAATCCAAATAAGAAATAGTACGGTTGATTTTTTGGTGTTTACACGTGATGCCAAAGAAGAAGGTATTGAAGTGCGTGTGCAAGATAATGATGTATGGCTTACACAAAAAGCTATCGGACAACTTTTTGACGTTGATAGAAGTGTTGTTACAAAACACCTGAAAAATATTTTTAAAGATGGCGAAATAGACGAAAATTCAACTTGTGCAAATTTTGCACAAGTTGCTGATAACGGAAAAACATATAAGTATAAATTCTATTCATTACAAGCTATAATTGCAGTCGGATATCGAATCAATTCACAGCGAGCTACTGAATTCAGACAATGGGCGACAAA
>JAFQLU010000003.1 GCA_017396465.1 Clostridia bacterium
ATCTTTTGCGTGGAAATAGTAGATAGCGCCCTTTAAAGCCTTGATAGCTTCCTTGGGCTCGATGCCCTGCCAGATTAAGTGGCTGGGGTCAAAGTTTGCGCCGATGATATCGCCAACGGCTTCACGCAGGCGCAGAAGTGTTTCGGGGTTATAAACCACAAAACCGGGATGCATTTCAAAAGCAATCTTTTTAATACCGTGTGCTTTTGCAAATTCAGCCATTTCCTTCCAGTAGGGAATAACCTTTTCTTCCCACTGCCATTTCTGGATATCTAAATATTCGGGAGGCCATGCACAGGTTACCCAGTTGGGGTTCTGAGAGGTTTCACTGTCGCCGGGGCAGCCTGCAAAACCAACGATGGTGTCAACGCCTAAAAGCTCTGCAGCCAAAATCGCGTTTACAAAATCGTTATGGAAGCTTTCCGCCTGCTCTTTATTGGGATGCAGAGGGTTACCGTGACAGCTGATGGCACCGATTTCCATGTTATATTTTTTGAACAGATCCAACATTTCCTGTGCCTTTTCAGGATGGGCAACCATGTCTGCCGCATCCAGGTGGCATTTACCGGGATAGCCGCCTGCGCCGACTTCTAATGCGTCAACGCCTAAGGGGGAGAGATATGCCAATGTTTCTTCTAAGGTCATACCTGCACATGCTGAGTTTACAATTGAAAGTTTCATAAAGAATACCTCCGGTTTGATTTATAGTTTTATTTTTATCTGCATGATTTATGGCATGTAACGGTAATTTCACAGCACAAGAACGCTATTTTCCATCACATACCTATTTATATTGTGATTATATCAAAGCCATATGGAAAAGTCAAGCAAAATGGGCATTCTTGTAAGGAAAATGTAATACAAAGATGTATTGACACTCCTTTTCCTTTCGTGATACAATTTTGACATATCATCTTCGGAGGTTTTGTATGGGATTTTTATTTTATTTTCTCGTTGTTGCCGCGCGTGAAATCTTGAACACGAGCAGTAACGGTTTCATCAAGCAGTACCAGAAAAGTGCGCCGACAGGAAATGTCAGCTTCCTTATATACACCATCATTATGTCCATTTTCGCCATGTGCTTTTTCTATGTGACGGGAGGTTTGCGGCTGACAGTAAACCCCGGCATGCTGACCTATTCCGTTCTCACGGGGATTGACACGGTGATTGTGGTGCTAATCGGCATCGTTGCCATGCAGTATACCGACCTTTTAACCATCAACTTAAGTTCCTGCTGCGGAGCTATGATTCTGCCCGTTTTATACGGTATTTTCTTTTTGAAAGAGCACACCTCGCTCCTTTACTGGGTCAGCGTTCTGTTTATGGTGGCGGCGGTGCTGGTGCCGATTCTGGCGCAAAAGAAAAAAGCCACAAAAAGCACCGTTTTGGGATACATATTCTGCGTGGTTTTATTTTTCGGAAGCGGCTTTTATTCGGTGCTGAACAAAATGTATCAGGTGAGCCCATCCTTTACCGATGCAAGCTCCTTCTGCTTTCTCATCAATGTGACCATGCTGATTGTTTGCGCAGGGCTGCTTCCCGTATTTATGCATCGTTCTCCCGATGAAAAGCAAACCTTTAAAAAGTTCACTCCCGGGCTGGTTCTGCTCTGCGTTTTAGCGGCGGTTACTTCAAACGCCGCATCCCTTTTAAATTTCACGGCGATGGAGGGCATGAACCTGACACTTCTTACCGTGTTCGGCACGTCCTTTAATATATTGGGCACGGCGGTGCTTTCCATGGCGGTATTCCGGGAGCGAAAACTGGGAACAGTTGACGCCATTTCCATATTCTGTGCGCTGGCATCAGTGGCATTCGGTGCCCTTTAAGCAAAAATCATGAATTTTTTGAAAGAAAAGCGGTTTTTTTGCGAAAAAAACTGTACTTTTTTCAAAGTTTGTGATATAATAAATTTTCAAGATATAGCTTCAGGTGAGATACAATGAGTCAGATATATATTATCACAGGGCATTACGGCAGCGGCAAAACCGAATTCTCCGTAAATTTCGCTCTTTCCTTAAAAGAAAAACACGATAACGTGATGCTGGTGGATTTGGATATTGTAAACCCCTATTTCCGCTCCCATGACGCAAAAGAGATGCTGGAGCAGGCAGGGATCACGGTGATGGCGCCCCACTACGCAGGCACCAACGTGGATATTCCCGTTCTTCCGCCGGAAATTATGCGGATATTTGAAGAAAAGGATGCATGCATTGTGCTGGATGTGGGTGGCGACGACGACGGCGCCATCGCTCTGGGACGATACAAGCAGTATTTCGATAAAGTGAATTACGAGATGTATCTTGTGGTGAACACGAGACGCCCCCTGACCTCCACACCGGAGGAAATCATCGAGATGAAGGAAAACATTGAGATTGCTTCCCGTCTCACGGTGACAGGCTTCATTTCCGACACCAACCTTGCCGATGAAACCACGGAAGAAATCATCATGGAAGGCGTTTCGGTAACCGACGAGGTTTCCTCCGCTACATCCCTTCCCGTTGTGTATGTCTGCACGCAGCCGGGGATGACGCTTTCAGGCGTTCCTTCGGAAAAGCAGTTTCCCATCACGCGGCATCTTTTGAAAATTTAATTTTTGTATACCAATTCTGCGGTTTCGCAATCGCCCACAGACGAAGCCGCGCAAATATAAACTCCCGTGGGCAGAAAGGCATGAAAAGCTATGGCTAAAGTTGTGATTTTAGAAGACGTTTGCAAAGGCTGCTACCTCTGCACCTCTGCATGTCCCAAAAAGGTCCTGGCTCCGGCAACAGACAAATTGAACGCCAAGGGCTACAGACCTGTTGAAGCAGTGAACCCCGACGATTGCATCGGCTGCGCAATGTGTGCAACCATGTGTCCCGACTGCGCAATAGAGGTTTATAAATAAGATAAATATGAAGAATTATAAGAGAAAGGATTGAAATAAAAATGGCAGAAAAAGTTTTGGTAAAAGGTAACGAAGCCATTGCAGAAGCAGCCATTCAGGCAGGCTGTCGCTACTTTTTCGGATACCCCATTACGCCACAGACAGAAATCAGCGCGTACATGGCAAAGCGTATGCCCAAAATCGGCGGTGTTTTCCTTCAGGCTGAAAGTGAAGTTTCCGCGGCAAACATGGTATACGGTGCTGCCGGTGCAGGTGCAAGAGTTATGACCTCTTCCTCCTCCCCCGGTATCAGCTTAAAAGCAGAAGCAATTTCCTACATGGCAGGTGCAGATCTTCCCTGCGTTGTGATTAACGTTGTACGTGCGGGCCCCGGCTTAGGCGGCATTCAGCCTGCCCAGTCCGACTATTTCCAGGCAACCAAGGGACACGGTCACGGCGACTATCGCTTAATCGTTCTCGCTCCCAGCTCCGTGCAGGAAATCGTTGATATGACAGCGGAAGCTTTCGATTTAGCTGACATTTACAGAACCCCCGTTATGATTTTAGCGGACGGTATGCTGGGTCAGATGATGGAGCCCGTTGTATTTGAAAAGAAAGAGTCGAAGCGCGTAATCCCTGAAAAAACATGGGCAACCACCGGCACAGAAATGAAACGTGAGCACAATGTGATTAACTCCTTATACATTGAGCCCAACACATTGGAAAAGCTGGTTTTGGAGCGCTACGAACGCTATAAACGCATTGAAGAAACCGAGTGCAAATACGAAGCATACAAAACAGAGGACGCCGAGTTTATCTTAACAGGCTACGGTTCTGTTGCCCGTATCTGCAAAAACGCAGTAGACGCACTCCGCGAGCAGGGCATCAAGGCAGGCTTAATCCGCCCCATCACCCTGTGGCCCTTCCCCTCTGATGCATACATCAACGAAACCAAGAACGCAAAAGCAATCTTAACCGTTGAAATGAGCATGGGTCAGATGGTGGAAGACGTTAAACTCTCTGTAAACGGCAAAGTTCCGGTGCACTTCTTCGGAAGAACCGGCGGTAATATCCCGTACCCCAATGAAGTCATTGAGGCGGTAAAGAAAATCATCGGGGGTGACAAATAATGGAACAGGTATTTAAAAGACCGCACGCACTTTGCGACGTGCCTCTGCATTACTGCCCCGGTTGTACCCACGGTATTGTTCACCGTCTGGTCGCCGAGGTTATGGACGAATTAGGCATTGAAGGAAAAACCATCGGTGTTGCACCCGTTGGCTGCTCCGTATTTGCATACAACTATTTTAACTGCGATATGCAGGAGGCTGCCCACGGCAGAGCACCTGCTGTTGCAACCGGTATCAAACGCGTTCACCCTGACAAGGTGGTATTCACCTATCAGGGCGACGGTGACCTTGCCGCTATCGGTACGGCTGAAACCGTGCATGCGGCAGCACGTGGTGAAAACATCACCACCATCTTCATCAACAACGCAATCTACGGTATGACAGGCGGCCAGATGGCTCCTACCACACTGCCCGGTCAGGTGACACAGACCTCACCCTACGGCCGTGATACCAAAACACAGGGCTTCCCGATTAGAGTCAGCGAAATGCTGGCTACCACATCCGGTGCCGCATACATCGAGCGTGTTGCTGTTGACTGCGTGAAGAACGTAAACAAAGCAAAGAAAGCCATCAAAAAAGCTTTTGAAACACAGCTGGCAGGCAAAGGCTTCTCCTTAATCGAGGTGGTTTCCACCTGTCCCACAAACTGGGGCTTATCTCCCGAAGAAGCTATCAAGTGGATGCAGGAAAACATGCTTCCCTACTATCCCTTGGGCGTATACTGTGACAGAACAGAAGAATAATTTTGTGGGAATGTAAAAAAGTCCGGAACATTTTTTCCTATTCCCCACGCTTTTGCACAACAAAGGGGCTGTAAATTTTTACAGCCCCTTATTTACACAGAGGATATATATGAAAATTACTGCCATCGAAGAACAGAAAAAAAATAAAAATCGAAAATCCGTATTTTTAGACGGCGCGTTTGCTTTTGGTATCGACGCCTTTAGTTTGTATGCCCTAAAGCTTTCAGAGGGCGACGAAATCGATGAAGCTCGTCTTGCCGAAATCAAGCGCACAGTACTGTTCGAGGATGCCAAAGCAAAGGCGGCGCGGCTTTTGTCCTCCCGAAGCTACACATCCCGGGACATCCGCAAAAAACTTTTAGAATACACAGGAGACGAGGAAACCGCGGATAAAACCCTTGTTTTTTTAGAAGAATATAAATTGGTGGACGATAGAGACTACGCCAAACGATTTGCGCACGACTGCCTGCACCTTAAGAAACTGGGCAGACGGAGCATCCGCATGAAGCTTTTGGAAAAAGGCATTTCGGCACATTTAGCAGATGAGGTTTTAGACGAAATGATGGCCGGAGAAATCCAGGAGGATAACCTTCTTTCTCTTCTCCGCAAAAAAATCAAGAACGATTTTGATATTAAGAACCTGCAAAAAGCAAAACGGTACGCCGCCTATCGGGGATACGGTTTTGACGAAATCGAAACCGCCATCCGCCACCTTCAGGCAGAACAGGAGGACGAGGTATGGTAACAGGACACTTTGCCGGCGTGATTATAAACCGCCTGGCCTTAAATATCGACCGCATCTTTCACTACGCCATCCCCGAGCACCTTTCAGGCAAGGTCACGGTGGGAAGCCATGTAACCGTTCCTTTCGGGAACGGCAACCGCGCAGTGGACGGCTTTGTGCTTTCCTTAACCTCCGAAATTGATTTTGAAGGAACGGTAAAGGAAATTGCATCTCTTGCCTCTCCCGAGCCCTTATTTGACGAAGAGCTTCTTGCAGTGAGCCACTTTTTAAAACAGAAATATTTCTGCTCGCACATCAGCGCCATCAAAACGGTGCTTCCTCCGGGAAGTGTGCGGAAAAATAAAGTAAACGACAAAATCATCCGCGGCTCCGTTTTAAATATTCCCTATGACGAAGCCTTCGACCTTTTGGATGCTTTGCGGGATAAAGCACCCCGTCAGGCGCAGGTTTTAGAGCTTTTAATCCAGAACGATTTTGTTGCCGATAACGACATCACATTTATCACCGGCGCAAGCTACGCCGCCATCAAGGCGCTCCGCGATAAAGGCGTCATCCGCTCCGAGGAAATCGAAGTGTTCCGCCTGCCGGTAAATTACGACGATATTCCCCCATCCGTTTCTCCGAAGCTGACCGAGGAGCAGCAATCTGCCGTAGACAGCGTAACAAACGCCAAAACCCCCGGCACCTATCTTCTTCACGGCGTGACCGGAAGCGGCAAAACCGAGGTGTTTTTAAACTGCATCGAGCGCGTGCTGAAAACGGGAAAAACCGCCATCGTGCTGGTGCCGGAAATCTCTTTAACGCCACAGATGGTAACCCGCTTTGCCTCCCGATTCGGAAAGCGCATCGCGGTTCTGCACTCTGCCCTTTCCATGGGCGAGCGGAGCGATGAATATAAGCGCATCAAAAACGGCGAAGCCGATGTGGTGGTAGGCGCCCGTTCAGCCATTTTTGCGCCGCTTAAGAATATTGGTCTTATTGTTATCGACGAAGAGCACGAAACCAGCTACAAGGCGGAAAACGCCCCCACATATCACGCCCGTGAGGTGGCGCAGATGCGCGCAAAGTACCACGGTGCAAGCCTGCTGCTTGCTTCCGCCACGCCATCGGTGGAAAGCTTTTACCGTGCCCAATGCGGAACATACCGTCTCCTTTCCTTAACCCACCGCCCCACGGCGCAGAGTCTGCCCGAGGTTTCCGTTGTGGATATGCGAAAGGAAATGGCAGAGGGCAACCGCTCCTGCCTCAGCACACAGCTGCAGGAAGGGCTTTTGCAAAATAAAAACCACGGCGAGCAGTCCATTTTATTTTTAAACCGCAGAGGATTTTCCTCATTTGTATCTTGCAGAAGCTGCGGATTCGTGATAAAATGTAAGAACTGCGATGTGTCTTTAACATACCATAAAAACCGTGGCACTCTAACCTGCCACTATTGCGGCTACACGGTGCGAAAGCCGTCGGCATGTCCCGATTGCGGCAGTACCTTTATCAAGGAATTTGGCGCAGGAACCCAGAAGGTGGAGGAGGAAATCCGCGAACTGTTCCCCGACCTTTCCGTCATCCGCATGGATGTGGACACCACCGGCGCCAAAACGGCGCACCAGGCGCTCCTTTCCCGCTTTGAGGAAGAAAAAACCGATATTTTATTAGGTACACAGATGGTGGCAAAGGGACTGGACTTCCCCGATGTCACATTGGTTGGCGTTTTAGCCGCCGACCAGAGCCTGAATATCGACGATTTTCGTGCCAACGAGCGCGCCTTTAACCTGATTACCCAGGTTTGCGGCAGAGCCGGGCGGGGCGAAAAGCCGGGAAGAGCCGTGATTCAGACCTATATGCCGGATAACGATGTGATTCACCTTGCCAAAAATCAGGATTACCTTTCCTTTTACCGAAACGAAATCGAGGTGCGCAGGCTCCTTTGCTATCCACCCTTTTGCGATATCGTTTCGATCCTGCTCACATCGCCCAAGGCGCAAGGACTGTTTGCTTATGCCGAGAAAATCGCAAAATCCGTCCGTATCGTGATGGATAAAGAATATAAAGCGCCTTATCAGATGTTAGGCCCCTGCGAAACCGCAGTCACACGGATTGCAGGCAGATTCCGCCAGAGAATCTGGATTAAATGTGATTTAAACGACACCGCTGAACACATTTTCGCCCGTCTTCGGGATTTTCACATCCGCTCCAAAGACGCGGCAGATATCAGCATGGTCATCGAAAATAACCCATACGGTGCAATATAGGAGGAAAAACAATGGCTATCAGAGAAATTTTAACAACAAACGATGAATCGGAATTTTTGCACAAAAAATCCCGTGAGGTCACGGAGATTGACAACCGTATTTTAACTTTGCTTGACGACATGGCAGAAACCATGTACGATGCCAACGGTGTCGGTCTTGCCGCACCCCAGGTGGGCATTCTGCGCCGCGTGGTGGTTATCGATGTGGGCGACGGTCTGATTGAGCTGATTAACCCCGTGATTGTATACAAAAAAGGTGAGCAGATTGACGCAGAAGGCTGCCTCTCCGTTCCCGGAAGAAGCGGAACGGTGGCGCGCCCCGAAAAAGTGAAGGTTCGCGCATTAAACAGAAACGGCGAAGAAATCACAGTTAGCGGCGAAGGCCTCCTTGCCCGTGCACTGTGCCACGAAATTGACCACTTGAACGGCACGGTTTACACCGACATTATGATTGCGGAAATCACGGAATAATCTGACAACAAAGAAATAAAGGAATGATACTATGAAAATCGTATATATGGGCACCCCCGATTTTGCGGTGCTCCCCTTACAGGCACTCATAGAAGACGGACACGAGATTTCCCTCGTTGTCACCCAGCCCGACAAACCCAAAGGAAGAGGCCATAAAATGATGCCACCCCCCGTAAAGGTTTGCGCAGAAGAACACGGCATCCCCACCTATCAACCCCTTTCCATGAAAACCGATGAGGCGTATGAAACATTGGTAAAGGAAAATGCCGATTTGTTCGTGGTAGCGGCGTTCGGTAAAATTCTGCCTCAGCGGATTTTAGATTTACCTAAACACGGCTCCATCTGTATCCATGCCTCTCTCTTGCCGAAATACCGCGGTGCAGCGCCTATCCAGCGTTGTATCATGGACGGTGAAACGATAAGCGGCGTTACAACTATGCTGATGGATGCAGGCATCGACACCGGTGATATGCTGGTGAAAGAATCCGTGGAAATCACCGACGCCGAAACCGGTGAAACGCTTCATGATAAATTAGCAATTGCCGGCGTGGTCGCTATCCGCAAAACCATCGAGCAAATCCAAAACGGCACTTTGGCACCCGAAAAGCAGGACGATTCGCTTTCCTGCTACGCTCCCATGATTGACAAAACCACCGGCATTTTAGACTTTTCAAAGCCTGCCAAAGAGCTTTATAATTTAATCCGTGGCTTAAACTCCTACCCTTATGCCAGCACCACGTATGGCGAAACGCCTTTTAAAGTGATTTCCGCCAAGGTGGCAGACACAGCAAACGGCGCTATCGGCGAGGTAGTTTCCGTAAATGCCGACGGCATATTGGTCAAATGCGGCGAGGGTGCACTTTTCATCACCGAAGTGCAGTTTGCAGGCAAAAAGAAAATGCCCGTTTCCGAGTATATCAAGGGCAATAAATTAGATGTCGGTGTGATTTTAGGAGCGTGATACAAATTGGCAAAACCCATCAAAACCAACGCCATGCGAATGCTTGACAAAGCAAAAATCCCCTTTGAGCCTATTCTCTACACCGTGGACGAAAACGACTTGTCCGGCATCCATATTGCCGACCAGGTCGGTCTTCCCTACGATATGGTGTTTAAAACCCTGGTTGCCAGAGGCGACAAAACAGGCCCTGTGGTATTCTGCATCCCGGTGCACCTGGAAATTGACCTCAAGAAAGCGGCAGTTGCCACCAAAAACAAAAAGGTGGAGATGATTGCCGTAAAGGATCTTTTAAATCTCACCGGCTACATCCGCGGCGGCTGCTCTCCCATCGGCATGAAAAAGCAGTTTCCCACCTTTTTCCACACGGAAGCGGAAAACCACGAAAAGATTACCGTCAGCGCAGGCATCAAAGGCTGTCAGCTTCTGATAGACCGCAAAACGCTGATAGAATTTGTGGGCGGAACTGTTTGCGATTTATGCTAAAGGACTTGAATTTAAGATAAAACTGTGATAAAATATATAAAATATTATTTTACGAAAGAGGTAGAACTATGGAAAGAACATACATCCGTGATGTGGCAAAGCATGCCAATCAGGAAGTTTTAGTTAAAGGCTTCGTAGAAAACTTCCGCGACACCCGTGCCATGGCGTTTATCGTGTTAAAGGATATCACCGGCAAGGTGCAGATTACCATCGAAAAGGAAAAGCTCCCCGAGGTTACAGCGCAGATCGAAGGCTTAACCCCCGATTCCGTTATCGCTGTTACCGGTATTCCCTATGAAAGTGAATACGTTAAAATGGGCGGCATTGAAATCATCCCTTCCGATATCAAGGTAGAATCCATTGCAGATGCTCTGCCCATCGTGCGTGAAGCTATCCCTGCAACAAAGAAAAAACCGGCTATTGAAAAATCCTCCATCGACCAGAGAATTGACTACAGATGGATTGACCTTCGTACCGATAAAAACCAGCTTCTGTTCCAGGTGCAGACCGCTATGGTCCGCGCAATGCGTGATTTCCTCTTAAACCAGAACTTTACGGAAATTCACACACCCAAGCTGATTGGAACAGCCAGCGAAAGCGGCTCCGACGTGTTTGAAGTGAAATACTTTGACCGCAGCGCATACCTTGCCCAGTCTCCCCAGTTCTATAAGCAGATGGCTATGGCAAGCGGCTTGGAACGCATCTTCGAGGTTGGACCCGTATTCCGTGCAGAAAAATCCTTCACCAGCAAGCACGCAACCGAGTTCACCGGTTTTGACTTGGAATTCAGCTACATTGAGTCTTATAAAGACGTGATGAAGATGGAAGAAGACCTTCTGACCTATATGCTCAAGCAGGTAAAAGAGCAGTACGGTGAAAAAATCGTGGAAGTATACGGCCCCGAATACGAAATCATCGTTCCCGAAACACCCTTCCCCGTGGTAACCTTAGCAGAGCTTTATGACGAGCTGGAAAAATGCTACGGCTACAAGGTAGACGATTCCGAAAAAGGCGACCTTACCACAGAAGCAGAGCGCATGAGCTATCAGTGGGTAAAAGAAAAATACGGTCACGAATTCTTATTCGTAACCGATTTTGATGCAGAAAAGAGAGCCTTCTATCACATGCGTGACGAAAAAGGCGTGCCCCAGGGCTATGACCTCATCTGGCGCGGCGTAGAAATCACCACCGGCGCACAGCGTGAGCACAGATATGAACAGCTTAAAGCACAGGCAACCGAAAAGGGACTGGTAAATGATGTTGAGTTCTATTTAGAGTTCTTCAAATACGGCTGTCCTCCTCACGGTGGCTTCGGTATCGGTATCGACCGCTTAACCATGCTGGTATTCGATATGCATATCAACGAAGCAATGTATCTGTTCAGAAGCCCCAAACGCTTAACTCCGTAATCGGGCGTCAGAAAACGGCACAGAACACACAAGTGCAACGAATTGTTTATAATAAATATTATGGTAGGGATTCGGTTTTTCGAATCCCTCTTTTTTTACGCACTTGTGTTTCATAGAAAATCACCCTCTGCCCTAATGGCAGAGGGTTTTCTTTGGGAAAAAGAAGGAGCTGTAGCAAAATGCTACAGCTCCTTTGGACTGGACGGAAAATAGTACAGAATGGAAAAACTGAGCAAAAGCAAGGTTGCACCTTGCTTTTGGTTACCCGAAGGTGTATGCTTATACACCGAGAGGCGAAGTTTTTTC
>JAFQLU010000042.1 GCA_017396465.1 Clostridia bacterium
AGACCTTTGCAATCTCCGGCTTCGGCAACGTTGCTTGGGGCGCTGTCAAGAAGATTAACGAGCTTGGCGGTAAGGTTCTCACCATTTCCGGTCCCGACGGTTATGTATACGATGAAAACGGCATCACAGAAGAAAAAGCAGCTTACATGCTGGAAATGCGTGCATCCGGCCGCGATAAGGTTCAGGATTACGCTGACAAGTTCGGTGCTAAATTCGTTGCAGGTGAAAAACCCTGGGGCGTTAAGGTTGACGTTTGCATGCCCTGCGCAACACAGAACGAAGTTCGTATCGAAGATGCAAAGAAAATGGTTGAAAACGGTCTGAAATACTACATCGAAGTTGCAAATATGCCCACAACAGCTGAAGCTGTGGAATATCTTCGCGAAAACAACGTAGTTATCGCTCCCTCCAAGGCAGTTAACGCAGGCGGTGTTGCTGTTTCCGCTCTGGAAATGAGCCAGAACAGCATGCGTCTTTCCTGGTCTGCTGAAGAAGTTGACGAAAAATTACATGGCATCATGGTTACCATCTACAACAACTGCAGAGATGCAGCAAAAGAATTCGGCATGGAAGGAAACCTCATCGCAGGCGCTAACATCGCAGGCTTCATGAAGGTTGCAGAAGCTATGCTGGCACAGGGTATTGTATAATACTTCCCTATATAAAAGAATCAGCGGATTCCCAATCGGGAATCCGCTTTTTTCCTTTTTACAACAGCCTGCCCTCTGACAAAAAACCATTTTCTCGTTTCAGGAGCAATATGCAAATAAATGACAAAATATTTTCAAACTTTCGCTATTTTCTTTTTGCATAAGTAGGTTTATAATGAAATAAAAGTACATTCCGGGAGGTAAAACTTATGCATATCGGTAACGGAACATATGACGACACCAATTATTTACAGGAATTGTTAGACAGCGGAAAACGCCATGTTTATTTTCCGCAACCGGAGGTGTGCTACACAATCAGCCGCCCCCTTTTAATTCATTCCAACACCTCTCTTGTGTTAGACAGATTCACGGAAATCAAGCTAAAAGCAGGCAGTGATTGTATCATGCTGAAAAATGCCGATGACAGAAGCGGCAACGAAAACATCAGCGTCAGCGGCGGCATCTGGAATTTTAACAACAAAGAGCAGGCACCGAATCCCATCTGCACTAACGAAGGACGGGAGCCGTTTATGCTCCCCAACAAAAGCGAATATTTCAGCGATTTGTATCTGGGTGTTGCGCTTCGTTTTTCCCACGTGAAGAACCTGACTCTAAAAGCTCTTACCGTGAAAGACCCTGCGACCTTCGGCATTCAGATAGGCTTTGTGGAATATTTCACCATCAGCGACATTACATTTGACTATAACCTCGGAAACCCCATCGCCCTTAATATGGACGGCGTGCATTTAGACGGTGGTTGTCGCTACGGGCACATCGAAAACGTGAAAGGCACCACACACGATGATTTGGTTGCCATCAATGCCGATGATTTTGCTTCGGGACCGATTTCCGATATCACTGTTAACGGCGTATATTCCGAAAGCTGTCATAGCGCAGTCAGACTTTTATCCGTGCACTACCCCGTGAAAAACATCAGCGTTTCTAACGTTTACGGTAGCTTTTACCGCTATGCAATCTGTATTTCCAAATTTTATGAGACGGAAGAGGTGCGGGGGAGCTTTTCAAACCTCGTATTCAAAAACATTGCCGTTTCCAAGGCACCCCTTCTGCCCAAATACGGCGTTGGAAAATGGATTACCTGCGCACCGCTGCATATCGGTGAAAATGTTGACATCGATGTTTTATCCGTTGAAAACCTTTCCAGGCACGAAACGGTTTCGCCCGTGGAATCCATTTATGTCGGCGAAAATACAAATATCGGCGTACTTTCTGCACGGGATTGCGTTCAGCATAATCTGCTGAATCATTCCGATTATGTCAAAGGCGTAGGCTATAAAGATGATATCAACGAGCTCAGGGAACGCAACAAGGACACAAACGATATGCCGTTTTTGGTAAACAAAGGCACCATTCGTCATTTAAACTTTGCCGGCATCAACACCGAGGAAACCTTGCTGATCAATGACGGCACCATTCATAACCAAACCGTTTCCTATTAAAATCCGCTGTTTTCGGATTTCACAACCAATACAACAAGCAAAAAACACCTGCCTATAGGCAGGTGTTTTTAATATCCATCAGTTATTTGTTAAATTTCTTTTCTGCTGCGGCAATCTTTGTATTGATTTCGCAGAAAATCTAAGGCACCAACCTGTCGGACGTGTCTTCTCATCAGGCAGAGCTGCAGTATTTCGTGGATTGCATCCAAAACGGCACATCCCCCGAAATAGTAACAATCGAAAGCGCGTATGACACCATGAAATTATATGATGACCTGCTGAAAAATTGCACAGAGGTTTAAAAAACAGGACACAGCAAATCACAACGCTGTGTCCTGTTTTCTATATGCTATCGGCGTCATGCCAAGCTTTTTACGGAATACCTTTGCAAAATAATTCGCATCGTCAAAGCCGGTGCTTGTGGCGATTTCGGAAACGGTACTGTTCGTGGATTTTAAAAGCCATGCGGCTTTTTCCAGACGGTAGTCCGTGATATACTCTATCGCCGTGCAACCAACCGCTTTTTTGAAAAAACGGCAAAAATAACTGTCGGACAAAAAGCAGAGCTCAGAAAGCTCCGTAAGGCTGATTTTTTCGGCATAATGCGTTGAAACATACTGAAACACCCTATCCAGCCGCGCAAGCTTTTCCTCCTGCTCTTTTAATATGTTTTGCGCCGTGTCCCGGGCATAATGACGAAATAAATATGCAAGCAGCTCGTAGGCATATCCTTTTATCATCATATCCGAGCCGAAGTCATTTTTCTCCTGTTCCTCACAAATGAGATGAAAATACTTTTTCACGGTTTCATCCTGCCGGATATGGTTTGTAAGCCGCTTTCCCCTAAGGTCAATATCCTCCGTAAAAGAGGGATAAATCAACATACAGAAAAATTCCGCAGGGGTGCCGTCGGTAAGCGCGTGTATTTCTGTGCTGTTTACCGCAATCAGGTCACCCGCCTCCACACAAAACCGCTTGTTATCGCAAAAAACAGTAGCGCTCCCTTTTGTGTAGAACGCAAGCTCCATGTGCTCGTGCCACATCGGACAAAACGAATATCGGGAAAGAGCAAAAAATTTTACGGAAAAACGGTTTTCCAAAAGAGGGATATGCTCGTATAACCGAATGTCTTTCACCCAAAACACCTCGCTTGAAAAGTTCTGTTTTCAGTTTACACGGATTTTTTCTGCTTGTCAACAATTTTCGTCGTATCAGGTCAAAATATTACTATAAGAGGCTTGGATTTTTCTTGTATTGCGTTTTTTGTTGTGCTATACTGGTGTCATAAATACAAAGAAAAAAAGAACGGAGGAACAAAACATGGAGAAAAAAATCAGACTTGGTATAATCGGCGCAGGAAATTTTTCCGTATCGCACATATGCGGCATAAAAAACCTGCCCTTTGCAGAGCTTGTTGCCATCTGCGACATCAACCCGGAAGCCGTAAAGGAACGGGCGGAAACCTACGGGATTCCCCATACCTACACCGATTATAAAAAGCTTTTGGAAAGAGATGATGTGGACGCGGTAACGCTTCCGCTTCCGGATCAGGTACACGCTAAGATCGCAGTTGACGCCATGCGTGCAGGAAAGCATGTTTTATGCGAAAAACCGATGGCGCTCAGCCGGGAGGATTGTTCCTTGATGGTACAGACGGCAAGACAGACCGGTATGCAGCTGATGGTCGGTCAGGTCGGCAGATACACGCCCGCCTTTGTGAAAGCCAAGGAAATCGTTGAGTCCGGCGAAATCGGGGAGCTGACCTTTATGGAGGCGGAGTACGCCCACGATTATTCTAAAATCGGCGGTCGGGGCGGCTGGAGAATCACGCCGGAACGGCATCCCATCTTAGGCGGCGGTTGCCACGCAATCGACCTGGTTCGTATGATTGCGGGAAACCCCGAAGAGGTGTTTGCCTATGCCAATAACAAGGTGCTGGTAGACTGGCCAATAAACGACACCACAATCGCTGTTATGAAATTTTCAAACGGCGTGATCGGAAAAGTGTTCAATTCCCATGGCTGCAAACGGGCATACACCATGCGTACTGTGGTGCAGGGAACCAAGGGAACCTTGATTTTTGACAATACCAACCCCTGGATTTCGGTGTTCAAGGAGGAGCTTCGCGGCGATGATATGTTTTTAAACACACGCCAGCAAACGGTGGAAATGCGCGTACAGCTTTCCCTCAATAATCACAATGTGGAAGGTGAAATTGCAGATTTTTGCCGGTGTATTACAGAAGGGAAGCCGGTCACTACCGACGGAGTGGAAGGAGCATCTACCGTTGCGGTAGGTCTTGCCATTGTGGAGTCTGTGGAAAAAGGACTTCCGGTAAAAGTGGACTACGAATTTTAATGCGTGTTGCAAAAAAGAAGTGCGGCGATTTGCCGCACTTCTTTCAGCGTGTCGATAAACCTCGACACGCTTGATAAGACTTCGAAAAAGGTAGGTGTATTTGACGAACACAAATTCGTCGGCGTACAAAGGTACGGTAGAGTTTGTGTTCGTTAAAAGCAAGCAACCGTGCGGTTTCCTCAATGGAATCCGCACGGTTTTTTATAAAAACGAATTTCTTTTATTTTTTCTTTTATTCTGTATGTTCTTTTTTGCTTGCGGTAGACCTGCCTTTTTCGACAGTCTGAAAAGAAGCTGTCCCACATTGCTGTGGGACAGCTTCTTTGTGATAGAATTTATTTGTTAAACTTTTTCTCTACCGCTGCAATCTTTGTATTGATTTCGCAGAAAATCTTCGGGTCAAGCTTATATTTTCTATCATAGGTCATCAGTCCATTCACTTCCTGCTCCACGTCATAAAGCTGTGTGTAGCAGAAGCCTAAAAAGCATTCGTGCTCTAAAAGTGCCGTGGTCAGACCGCGATAGCGTTCAATAAATTCTTCATCGTCTTTCGGCGCCTGACCGTAGCCCCAGCCGTCGCCGGTCATGCTCTTTTGGATGCCGCCGTATTCACTCATAAAGAGCGGCTCACCATTATACTTCTGAACGCCTTGGCGATACCGTTCCATGCTATCGGTTATAATGCCCTCGGAAGCTTTTTCGTAATAGGAAATGAATTTTTCCACATCCTGCTCATAATCGTGTACATCGAAAATATCGGTTATTACATGAACATATCCGCTGGTATCAATAACAGGACGGGTTTTATCTAAAGCTTTCGTTGTAAGATATACCGTTTTCAGCACATCGTCACACTGCTTTAATTCGCCCGGAGTTTCGTTGAAGGGACACCATCCAATGATGGAGGGGTGAGAATAATCTCGTTCTACGCTTTCCAGCCATTCGGGCAAGAAATGCATCACCTGACCGGGCTCTGCAATATCGAGTCCCCAGTTGGCGTGCTCGCCCCAAACAAGATAACCTAATTTATCTGCCCAGTATAAAAACCGAGGCTCAAAGATTTTTTCGTGCAGTCTCGCACCGTTAAAGCCCAGCTCCATAGAAAAGAGGATATCATTTTTCAGCGCTTCATCAGAAGGTGCAGTATAGATACCGTCAGGATAAAATCCCTGATCCAGCACCCATCTGCCGAGCACGACTCTGCCGTTCAAGTTAAACATTTTGTTTGCCAAAGATACCTCACGCATACCGAAATAGCCGCAAATGACATCTTCTTTTCCGTCTTTTTCCAAAGTGATTTCGGTGTCATACAGGTTACCCTGTCCTACATCCCACAGATGCAGTTCGGATAATTCTATCGACAGCGCTGTTTCCTCGGAATTAATTTTGCAGGAAACCGTTCCCGTTTCTGTTCCTTCAAAGGAGGTTTTCACCGTAAGCATTCCGCCAACAGCTTCAGCAGGCACCTGAACCTGCACAAAAACCGTTCCGGTTTCGATATTAGATGTGTATTTCACGTTTTTGATATACGCTTTTTCCACCGCTTCCATCCAGACGGTCTGCCAGATACCGGTGGTTCTGGTGTAGTAACAGCCTTTGGAATGGTACTTCTTGCACTGCTTTCCGGCGGGCTGATTGCCGGAGCGAACCAGATCCTCGGCACACAATGTAATATAGTTTCCGCTTTCTTTTAAGTACGGCGTGATGTTGGCAGAAAAGGGCGTGTAGCCGCCTTTGTGCTCACACACAAGTTCGCCGTTTACATACACAAACGCATGATAGTCTACTGCGCCAAAGTGCAGAATGATTTCTTTTCCTGACCAATTTCCAGGGATTTCTATATTTTTTCTGTACCATACGCAGTCCATAAAATCAGTATAACCCACGCCGGACAGCTCGCTCTCCGGGCAGAAGGGAACGATAATTTTTTCGTTCAAACTGTCTCGCTTAAAAAATTCTTTGTCCTTGCCGGACATGGAATGGTCAATTTCAAAATCCCATTCGCCATTTAAGTTTACCCAACCCTCTCGCACCAGCTGCGGACGGGGATATTCATTTCTTGGTATTGACATAAAAAAACCTCCTATTCTTTCCTTAATTGTATAAAAAGAAAGAGGAAAAGTAAATGCATTTTTCCGTTTTTTTATTGACTTTTTCTCTTGTTTGTGTTATAACATATGCGAGGTGAGTATTATGAAAATCACAAAAATTGGTGAGATGTGGCCTGAAAGTTCCAGTTTTTCTCTGGAACGGGAGGACACGGGAGAACGGTATATTTTTGTTCATCTGTTAACGCCGGCGATCTTATCCGACAAAACAGGTATACATCCGTGTTCTGCCGGAAGCTGTATTTGTTACGATGCTCATTCCTATCAGTACCTTGCCGCATCGGAAGGAGATCTTCTGCACAACTGGGCACATATGACCGGGAACGTGAAAGAGGTCGCCGATCGGTACGGATTTCAGATGAATACCATATACCACGTAGACAACGACCGTTTCGTGACCGATTTGATTCAATCAGCAGGGTTGGAGCTTCTGCAGAGAAAAAGCTTTCATGAAGACATCTGCACCATGAAAATGTCCGAGCTTTTTATCCGTCTTGTGCGTACACAAAAGGAAGGCATGCCTATAATATCCAAAGAACTGCACGATGCACTTTTGTCACTTCGTACAGAAGTACATATGCGGTATGCCGAAAGCTGGGATGTGGAAAGCATGGCAAAGCTTTTGAATTTGTCTTCCTCCCGCTTTTACGCTCTGTATAAAACCGTTTTTGGTATTTCGCCCAAGCAGGACCTTCGCAACATCCGCATCGAGCACGCCAAGAATTTGCTTAAAAGAAAGCAGTATTCCGTGAAAGAGATTGCGAATATGGTGGGTTATAGCAACGAATATTATTTCATCCGCTGTTTTAAAGAAATAACAGGCAAAACACCGGGAAAATTTGTATAAATACATCAAAAAAGGGGTTGCAGCAAAATAAAATCGTTTTGCTACACCCTCTTTCTTTTTCTGATTATTTCATCCATTCATAGGCCAGGCGGGGATCTCCGTTTTCTAAGTAAATAATTCCACGGTAAGAAAATCCCTCTTTTAAAATGACATGTTGCATGGGGTGGTTATCCTTATGGGTGTCCACGCGGATATGGTCATAGGTTTCTCTGGCAAAGGAAACTGCTTTTTGAAACACGCCGCTCGCTGTACCGTCAGAGGCAATGCGGTGAATGGTGCCGTAGTCGCTGTCTGACATCCAACTGCCGTCTTCTATATACCCGTATGTGGGGTCAATGCCGCCGATGAGAGCAAAGCAGGCACAGATGCCTTTTCCTTCGTCCAACACGAACAGTTCATCCTTTTCCATGTCGGCAAGCAGCAATTCCTTTTCGGGGTAACCGTCATTCCATTGCGTCGGATTTTTGTTTGCTCTCATAAAAGCTTTTGCCACATCATAGATATGTAAAATTTTATCTATCTCTTCTTTTTTTGCTTGTCTGATCATATGGTTCTCCTGAAAAGGCGGCAACCTCAGGTTACCGCCTTTTATGTTGTTATTTGAAATTTTTAAGTATAAGGTATCTGAACTTTTTTACATTCCCATATTATTTACTGGGTGCAAAACTGTACGCAAAGTGTATTTCCTTTTCGTCCAGTCTGTATTTTTCCAGAAGCTGCGGTCCGCAGGAAGCGGAACCGATACCGGAATCTTTATAATCCACACGCACATTGATCATACCGTTTTTCTTAAGTTCGTCAATGTGTTTCACCTTAGACAGATGAATGGAATCGTATTCGGAAACGTTACATTCAAAGCTGTCACCGGTAAAGGTCAGACCGGGGAATCGGAGTTCTTTTGTGTTATAGTGGTTACCGTGTTCCTGAGGCTTGATGTAATTCACATATTCTTTTTCCGCTGTGCTATGGAATCTGCCCATTCTTGCGTGAGAGCACATATCCACATAGCATTCGCCGGGACCCATACCAAAGTAGGTAAACGCCGCAGAATCCTGTGTCAGTTTCCATTCAAAGCCTAATCTCGGGAGCCAGTATGCATCTTCACGGATTTCGCCGTCCAAGATGATATCCACTCTGCCGTCGGCAAAGAAGGTATACGTTGCGGTGTGATGCATAAAGGGCATTCTGCAAACACCTGATAAAGAACCGTTTATGGTGATTTTGTTTTCGGAAACGGTGCAGTCATACACTTTAGAGAACAGCTCATTTAAGTTTTCTCCGGTATAGTTATCCTTATCGGACATTTCCCAGGATTTACGTGCATGGCGTTCATTATCGGTGGGCGCACGCCATGCGGTCAGCTGTGTGGGTGCGGCGAGCTGTTCTTTGCCGTCAATCACAACAGAAGTAAATCCACCGAGCAGTTTGGAGAATACATAACGGAAGCCTTCGCCTTCTGCTATGATTTCTTTTTCGTTTTCAGCGAGTGCGAGAGGTGTTTTGCATAACTCTGTTGCCACTTTCGGGATTTCCACCTCATGCTGCATCATAGCAACCTCGTTGCCATCGGCATCCTTTAAGTACAGATTAAGGTACACGCCCAGCTTGCAACTTGAAATATCGGAAATGAGATTTGCGATATTTACTTCACAGCTTTCCTTCGGCTCTAAATCAAAGGAATACTGTGTGGTTTTCACCACGTCGCCGTCAACGGTTACTTCCGCAAACAACGTATATTCATTCAGGTTTGTAAAGTCATACAGATTAGTAATGGTTAAATCCGTGCCGTTTAAGGAAGATGTGATGTACTGGTAGCACGCCTTCACTTCCAAAGAACCTGCCTTAAACGTACGGTCATAGAACACCAGACCGTCACAGCAGAAGTTATGGTCATGACAACGCTCGTTAAAGTCACCGCCGTACTTCGGCACGCCATCTACCACAACGGTGTGGTCAGCCCATTCCCATACGCATCCGCCGATAAATTTGGGATACTGCCACATGAGATTCATATAATCGGTAACACTACCGGGACCGTTACCCATGGCATGGGCATATTCGCATAAGAATATGGGACGGTCGATCTCTTCATTTAAAATCTTACCGTTTAAGCTCTGCCAAACAGCACCATCCGGGAAGACATGATCTTTAAAAAGCTCAGGATACATCCAGGAGTATACGTCTGCATGGTCGGTAAAACCACCACGGGAAGCATCTTCACAATGTACAATACATCCGGGACATCTTTCGTGTACCCAGTCAATCATCGCCATGTGGTTGGGACCGTGACCGCTTTCATTACCGGTAGACCACATGATGATAGAGGGATGGTTTTTATCTCTTTCGTATGCACGGATCATTCTGTCCATGAAAGCATCTTCCCATTCGGGACGTCTGTGCAGCCAGTAGGGATTTTCGTTGTCGTAGCCGCTTCTTCCTCTGGAACGGTTTACAAAGCCGTGGGTTTCCAGGTCGGTTTCCAGAACAACATACATACCGATTTCGTCACACATATTCAGGAATACCGGCGGGGGCGGATAGTGAGAGGTACGCACGGTGTTGATGTTTAATTCCTTCATCAGGAGTAAATCCTTGCGCATGTCTTCGTCTGTCTGATACCAGCCTTTAAAGCCGTCGGTGTCGTGATGGTTCACTCCCTTGAGCTTTACAGAAACGCCGTTGATAAGTAGGGCATAGTTATCCGCAATTGCCACCGTTTTAAAGCCGGCTTTCATAGAAATCACTTCGTCTGCCGCTTCAAATACCAATGTATATAAATAAGGTTTTTCTGCGTTCCATTCAATGTAGTTTTCAACCGTAAAGGAAACGGAATCTTTGCCGTTTGCTTCGGAAAGAACCTCGCCATCTGCGTTCTTCAAGGTAACCTTGGCATCACCTTTGTAATTACAAGTAATCGCGCCTTCTTTTGTAAGAATTTCAATATCCGAAAGGTGTCCTTCAGGACGGGACAGCATATACACATCACGGAAAATACCGTTGAAGCGGAAGAAGTCCTGATCCTCTAAATAGCTTCCTGCGCACCATTTTAAAACCTTGGCACGGATGGTGTTTTCGCCCTCAACCACAAAATCCGTCACATCGAATTCTGCCTGCAGATGGCTTCCCTGGCTGTATCCTACAAACTTGCCGTTGATATACAGATACACACAGGAGGAAACACCTTCAAATACGATGTATGTACGGTTCTTGGCATTTTTAACCTCAAAGGTGCGCTCATACACACCGCAGGGGTTGATGTCGGGCACATAGGGGGGATCTACGGGATAGGGATAGTTTACGTTGGTATAGTTGGGGTCCTCATAACCATACAGCTGCCAGCAGGAGGGCACGGGAATTTTGTCCCAAGCCGTGATATTCTCTTCGTAATCGGCTTCGCTTTCGTAGTATTTAAAATTCCATTCGCCGTTTAAACGTGTATATGCACCCGCATTTTCGGGGATATAGTAGCTTCTCTGAGGGAGACGGTTTACGGAAATATTTTTTAAATCTTCGTAAAATCTCATAGAATCACCTTTCTTCGTTAAATTCAATATAAACCTATTTTACATTGTATATCGAAATGGCGAAAAAGTCAATATAAAGTTCTTGCAGAAATAGCATATTTTTGCGAAATTTTTCTCTTGCATCCGGAGAATATCCGTAGTATAATAAAATCAGAAAAACTGCAAAAGGCAGGCGATAAAAACGAAACAGCTATTGCTTATATTAAATCCTATCGCAGGCACAAAAAAAGCCGCAAAAAATCTGGCAGAAATCGTGTCGTTATTTAACCGCGCGGACTACAAGGTTCAGGTATATGTTACCGCCGACGCGGGAGACGCCACGGAAGCGGTAAAAAAGTTTGGAAAAGATACGGACCTCATCGTGTGCTCCGGTGGCGACGGGACCTTAAGTGAAACCGTTTGCGGTATTGTGGAAAGCGATATAGACATTCCCGTGGGATATATTCCTGCAGGCTCCACCAACGATTTTGCCAACACACTCCGCTTGTCGGACGATGTACTGACTGCGGCAGAGCAAATTATAAAAGGCACCCCCACCGCATACGATATCGGAACCTGCGGCGAAAGGTATTTTACCTATGTGGCATCCTTCGGACTTTTCACAAAAGCAAGCTACAGCACGCCACAGAACATTAAAAACACTTTAGGACACGTTGCATATATTTTAAGCGGCATCCAGGAGTTATCTGCAATCCGTGTGGAGCATCTGAATATTGAAATTGATGGTGAGACACTAGAAGACGACTACCTGTTCGGTGCTGTTTGCAATTCTCTCAGCATCGGCGGTTTGATTACTTTAAAACCCGATATGGTGGATATGTCGGACGGAAAGTTTGAAGTTCTTTTCATCCGTGCGCCGAAAAATATGCAGGAGCTGGGCGAGTGCATCATAGCGCTCACCACCCAGACCTTTGACTGCAACATGATAACCTTCCGAAGCGGAAAAAGCATCCGTGTAACCGCAAAAGAAAACATGACCTGGTCTATAGACGGCGAGCGCATGGATGGCGAAAAACAGTTTGAAATCAAAAACCTGCACCAAAGAATCCGCGTGGTGCATTGATGTTTTCTGCAGATTTTGTCGTATTCCCTTTGATAATCACATAAACAAATGAAACCCTGTGCATAAATGCACAGGGTTTCATTTGTTGTTTTCTTTTATAAAGCACTTTGTGTGTCAGACGGATCACCATGCATTGCCAGATCATATTCTGTCGACCAGTCAAGCCCTCTGTATTCTGCGGCACGATCGTCTTTTTCGATAAAATCCATCAGTAAATCCAGCATTTCTTTTGTCCATGTATTTTTGTCAATCTGCGCAGTCGTAAATTTATTCAGCGTAATCATTTCAAACCCGAACAAATCCTTTACCTGCGTTTTGGCTGCGCCTCCTACCACTTCTTCCACGAGGTGACTGGGAATAAACAAAACGCCTCCGCCGGCACCGAACACAACGTCTCCGGGAAGACAAATCGCATTCCCGATGCGTGTAGCGGTGTTATATCCGGTCATGATGAACTCTCGAATCGGTGTAGGGTCGATGCCTCTGTAATACACCTGGGTATCTTGAACCTTTTTCATCTGTTCGGTATCTCTGATACCGCCCCAGATTACAGCGCCGCCGTTTTCGTTTTTCGTTTTATTTTTAAGTGCTGTTGTAAGGTTTCCGCCAAGAAATGTTCCTTTGTAAATCTTGTCATACATATCAATAACAGGCACATCATATTCCATCAGATTATCAATCACCCACTGATTATATGTACCTGTCCTGCCTTCTGAACGACCAATATCTTTTGTTACCGCATCCAGGTCAGGTCTGAA
Organism: Clostridia bacterium; assembly: GCA_017396465.1. GTDB lineage: Bacteria > Bacillota > Clostridia > UBA1381 > UBA9506 > Congzhengia. The sequence continues at coordinate 12,769 of JAFQLU010000042.1, forward strand.
CGGACAATATGTAGCCGTTACTGCACGCCCGATCAGTTTTCTTCCGTCGTCGTGAAGTGTGTAGAGTCTTCCCTCAAACTGACTTTCATACCCTTTTACAAATATCGGTTTCCAGACTTCTTCCAGGGTAAGGGTTTTTAATGCCTTCAGATACATTTCATCCACCTTGGGTCTTCCGTCGGGAAGTCTATCCCCCTTCCATTGCGGGGTCAATGCTATAATTTCCTCTCTGTCATTAAAATGCATTTTTTTCTTCCTTTCCTTTATAAACTCATTCCGCCGTCTATTTTCAAATCGCTGCCCGTGATGTATCTTCCTTCCTCTGAGCACAATAGCAGTACCGCAGGGCTGATATCTGTCACTTTTCCTATATAACCGCAAGGAATCGAATCTTCCACCTTTTTTCTGAATGCAGGATCCGATAAATCTTGTTTGTTGCGTGGCGTATCAATTGCACCCGGTGCAATATTATTGATGGTAATGCCGTAGGGTGCAAGTTGCGGCGCAATATTTTGCGCCAGCTTCAACTGCGCCATTTTCGTTACCCCGTATAAAGACAATTTCGGATGTTGGTTATACTGATTTGTACTTCCGACGGTAACAATTCTTCCCCAACCTTTTTTCTTCATTCCTTCTGCATACTTTCTGATCAGCCAATAGGAGCTTTTCACATTGCAGTTCATCTGATTGTCATATTCTTCTAAAGTAAATTGGTCCCAATCTCTTTTATATTGAATGGAAGCATTGAGGACAAGAATATCAACATCACCGGTTTTGGAATACAAAGTATCGATTTCATCGACATGCAAAAGATTTGCAATCACCGGAACCGAGCCGGGTATTTTTTCGCTTGCCTCTTTACATTTTTCGAAATCTTCCGCACCGCAAACAAAAACTTTTGCGCCTTGTTTTGCCAAAAGACTTGCGATTTCAAACCCTATCCCTTGCGTGGATCCCGTTACAAGAGCCGTTTTCCCTGTTAAATCAAACATCTCCCAACACCTCCGAAATGGCATATTCCCTGTTATATTCCATCTCAAAACCACAATCGAGCTTTGAGGTATAATTCTTAGGGTTTTCTGTATTGCTTTCAAACATTCTCGGACGGTTGGCAACACGGTTTACCACGTCAGACAAATACGGATCCATACATATTGCCGTCTTGCCGTCATAAATGATATATCCATTCTGTCCGATCCATTTTATTTTAAACATCAGCTCCACTCCCTATCGTTTGCCCATTCGTTATCCCACTCGGTTGTGGGTTCCCATTGTCCGGGGTATTTGTCATGCATATGCTGTGCAATCAGCTCCTCATTCAGTTCATCAATACCAAGTCCCGGCTTATTCGGAACGTTAACGAAGCCGTCTTTAAACAACGGATTTTCAATGCCTATTGCCAAATCATTCCACCAAGGAATATCAACAGAATGGAATTCAACAGCAAGACAGTTCTGAACCGCAGCTGCTGCATGAATTGCCGCCATACAAGCAATGGGACTTTCTGCCATATGGATTGCCATTGCAATGCCGTATTTATCGCACAGATTGCCAAGCTTCTTCATTTCCAGTGCGCCGCCTACCGTAAGCATATCCGGATGAACGACTGACACACCGCCGCATTTCATCAGGGGCTCGAAATTTTCTGCAAGATAAATATCCTCACCGGTACAAATAGGAACATGACAAGCGTGTGCAATTTTTTCGTAATGTTTTGTATAATGCCATGGTGCAATATCTTCTATCCAGGCAATATTATATTTTTCCAGACGTTTTGCGAACAGAATACAATCCTCAATGGCAATATGTCCGAAGTGATCAATCGCAAGAGGTACTTCATAACCGATGACATCCCGAACTTCTTTTACATAGTTTTCAAGCACATCCATTCCTTTTTGCGTCAAATGAATCCCCGTTGCATGATGCGGAATCGTAAAAGTTTCATAATTCTTGCCAAGCATCATATCCATATCAACAGAGCCGCCCTGATGCATAATGGCTTTCATGGAATATTTTTTAATATCCTCCAAAAAGCCTGAGGGTGCATTCAGGCAACCCGGTTCATCCAGAAGATGCTCGATTCCCAAATCCATTTTTAAGAATGTAAAACCTTGTTCCATACGTTTTTGGAGCGCATGCCCCATGTCTGTTCCCGTATGCTTTCCGTCAACATCGGTATCACAGTACATTCTTACTTTATCTCTGAATTTACCTCCAAGCATCTGCCAAAGCGGTACACCCCATGCCTTTCCTGCCAGATCCCAAAGCGCAATTTCAAGTCCGGATACGCCTCCGCCTTGTCTGGAATGTCCTCCAAACTGTTTGATTCTTCTGAACAGCTTGTCTACATTACAAGGATTTTCCCCCACAAGCCTTGACTTCAGCATAAGTGCATAAGTCGCGCTTGATGCATCTCTGACTTCACCATA
>JAFQLU010000043.1 GCA_017396465.1 Clostridia bacterium
AGAAGTTTTGAAAGAAGAGCTTGAAAACGGTCATAGTGTAGATGTTGCCATCGACTGCCTGGGCGGTGAAATCATGGGAAAATGTATTCATTATCTTACCCACGGCGCACGGTGGATTATGATTGCGGCGCTTGCCGGCACCAAGACGGAAATTGACCTTAAGAATATTTATGTGAGAAACGTGCGCATCATCGGCAGCACCCTGCGTTCCAAAGCGCCGGAAGTCAAAGCACAAATCTTAGCGCAGCTGGTGGAAAAGGTTTGGCCCAAGGTGGAATCCGGGGAAGTGAAACCGACCATTTACAAGGTGCTCCCCATCACCGAAGCCGAAGAAGCACATGCCATTTTGCAAAGAGGCGAAAACGTGGGCAAAGTTGTGCTTGAGGTAAAATAATATGCTGAAAAATAAGAGAGTGTTGCTGATTGCAGGTGACGGAACTTTGGGAATGTACACAGCAGAAAATCTGATTTCGGCAGGTGTTTCGGTAGACATTATCTGCCTGGATATGCACACGTCACAAAACGAAAATCTGCGGTTTTTCCAAATGGATGCAACACTTCCCAATCTTACTGCATTTTTAAAAGACAACCATTACAACGGCATTGTAAATTTCTTGCACTATCCCGATGCGGCGGAATATCCTGCGTATCATAAGCTCTTGTGCGAGCACGCAGAGCATCTGATTGTGCTATCCTCCTACCGTGTGTACGCCGATGAAATGCATCCTGTAACGGAGAAGGCGCCTCAGCTTTTGGATGTTTCCGAGGACACTGCTTTTGTAGAGCAGGAAACCTATGCCATCTCCAAAGCACGGATGGAAAAGTTGATCAGGGAAGACAAAATACACACAAACTGGACCATTGTCCGCCCTGTCATTTCCTTTTCTGACAAGCGGTTTGACCTGTTTATGTATAGCGGTCAGGAAATTACGGATGCCTTGGAAAAGGGAACACCCTTGTATCTGCCGAATGGCGCGCGGAAGCTCACTGCCGGCTGGGACTGGGCAGGTAACTCAGGAAAGCTCATTGCCAATCTTTTATTCCGCGAAACGGCGAAAGGCGAAGCATTTACCATATCGTCTGCGCAGAATCTGACCTGGGAGCAGGTGGCAGAACTGTATCAAAAGGTGATTGGTATTGATATTTTGTGGGTGGAGGAGGACGTGTATTTTTCTCATGCCCCCAATGCAGAAGATGCCCATTGGCAATGGAGATATGTATACGACCGTATGTTTGATCGGGATATTGATAACAGCAAGATTCTTGCCGTAACCGGTCTTAGGAAAGAAGACTTCCGTTCCGTGGAGGAGGGATTGCGTCTGGAATGGGGAAAACGCAGTAGTTGACAGGGATTCGTCTTTGTGATATAATCAGAAAAAAGCGATAAAAGGAGCGTTTTCCCATGAAGATTACATTTTTAGGAACCAGTCACGGCTACGCGGAAAAGAATCGTTTCACGTCCTCTACTTTAATTGAAACGGCAGGTCATTCCTATATCTTAGATGCCGGTGCGCCGGTGGAATGGATTATGGAAAATATGGACAAGCCATACGACAGAATCCGCGGTGTGTTCATTACCCATATGCACTCTGATCACGTTGGAAGCTTAGGCACTGTCATTGAACCGATGCTTCGCTATCGTTACAATGATAACGTCACTTGTTTTCTGCCCAGTCAGGAAGGAAAAGAAGGTTTTTTAAACTGGCTTTGCACCATGCATGAACCCAGAGAAAAGGTGGAAAGCATCGTAACATTAGATGTTACCAAAGAAGGCAGATTCTTTGAAAACGGCGAAATTGCCGTTTCCGCAAAGCCTACTCTGCATTTAGGCGAGGAAATCGCAACCTTTTCCTACACTTTTGAGGCAAACGGCAAAAAGGTGTTGTTTACCGGTGATATGGGGCAGGGTTTCCCGGAATACAGCAAGCTGGTGGGAAAAGAGCATTATGATTTGGTTGTTTGCGAAATGGCACATGCAGACCTTCGGGATGTTGCAGATAGCCTCAAGCAGACCAACACCGATCGCATGATTATCACCCATTATCATATGCCCCGTATGGAAGGGCATGAAGAGATTCTTCCCACCTTTCCCTTCCCGGTTACCATTGCAACCGACGGGATGGAAATCACATTATAATACCAAAACAGGCGTACAGCAAAAGTGTACGCCTTTCTTTTTATTGGTTTTCCAGTTCTTCTTTGCTAAGACCAAATTTATCAATCAGCCATCTGCCGTCCGTCTGTTTCTGCATGGAAACATAAACGGTATCCGGCACCATTTTAATCGGGTCCTTTGTTTTTTGTTGCCGTTCTGCCACAAAATGCACAATCACATGCCGTTCATAATTTCCCTCATAGGAGGGAAGAATTGCTCCGTCGGAAAATTCTGCTCTTTTGATACCGAACACGCTGTTATCCCGGAACCGTTTTTCAATGAAATTCTGCGTGCAATAAGCTTTCATTCCTTCATAATCCTGCCGTGAGAACTTATCAAAAAAGTCAATGATTACCTGCATCGACGGCTCCACTCTGTCCGTCCGACTTCTTTCATACACCGGGTTTACATTATGCTCCGTGATATCCGGCTCACGGTTCATGTTATCGTCATAAGTCATGTCCCAGATAGAGAATCCCACCGTGTGTTGCTGCATGGCACGGTTCATCATCAGCTCCACATAGGAAAAGGGAATATAAGTCACGCCCTGAACCAGCACCGGCGCACTTCCCATTTCCTCTGAAATCCCGAAATTCCACCGTTCTCCGGGAACAGAGCCTTTCGGATTCAGCGTCAGCACCGGGTCACCGATTTGCATGCCGTAGCAATATCGGATTTCATGCACCGTGTGAATAGCATCCTCATGATAGGGCACCGACTCTGCCATATACAGAAGGATTTTTCCGTTGTCCCACATCAGCTCGCTGTACTCCGATTCCATCAGCCCCAACTTTTCTACCAGTTCCCGAAGAGGCAGATACACTTCTCCATTTTCATAAAACGGCTGATTCGCAATCTCCAAAATCTCTCCGTTTCCGGTTATCTCTATCCGATACTGTTCCTGCCGTGCGGCATCGGTTATCGCCGCAACCGCCACGGCAAAGCTTAATGTTGCCACGAGAACAACCGTGAGAAGCACCGCAAGAAAAACTCCTTGCTTTTTCTTTTTATTCCGCATTCTCATAAATCGCATTTTCAGTTCTTTGTGATTTGCACTCATTTTCGTTGTGTAAAAGGATGTAAACATATCGCTCCCTCCTTCCTTATTCCGTCATGTCAATTGAAACAGTTAAATCTTCCTTGCGGAAAGTAAGCACCCCTTCATAATAGGTGTCCTTTCCATTCCATTGTACATTTTCGATGCCGCCAAGAATATTGGCAACCGCCCGAAGCGGAATATACACATTTCCTTCATAAATAATCGGCGGCGCGGCAGTGCCGACGCTGTATTCCAGACTTCCCACCTGGCAGTACTGCGTTTTACCTGATTTCGCCATTTCCACAATCGGCATCTGCCGATTAAAGCCCGTTGTTGCACCGTAAATGTACTGTTTTACTGCATCGGTTGCGTATGCTTTCTTCCAACGGTCCGGATTCTCACGATACAGATAGTTCCGTATGTCTTTTGTGTAGCTTTCAGGACTTTCTATCCACACCCGAGTAGGCTCTTCGATGCTTTGGTCATAAACCGTTCCCACTCCCCACTGTGCGACATCACTAAATGGCATGAGATAATCATAATACCCCGAGTCATACGCCGGAAAAAAAGTGTCGTCCATCCGGCTTTCGTACTTTGATTTGTCTACATCATAAGTAACCTGATATCCCAAAAGCTCAAAGATTTTCCGAAGCGGCACATAGTAGCCGTCCGTATGTGGCCACAAAACCGTTTCCGCATGGATAATATCCACCGAATGCGGTTTTCCGTTTATGATAAGATTTCCTTTTTCCACGCCGTCCACCGTTGCCATAGCTACAGTAGCGCAGATGAGCACCGTCATAAGAAGCCATGTCAGGCACGCAGTTCCGATTTTCGGCATGCTCCGTGTTTTCCCACGAATTTTCATAAACCGAAGCTGCAGCTCTTTATGACCGGCACTCATTTTCGTTGTGTAAAATGTTTGCATCATCTGTTTTCCCACCTTTCTGCTCCACGAGGCTTAAGATGGTGTGCATATATATTTTCTTTTCCTCCTCGCTCAAGCCCCGGACAACTGCCATATCGCAGGAAACTTCGCAAATCTGACTGACTTCTTTGCTTAAGATGTAGGCGAAAGGATTAAACCAATGCACGGCGTTGACCAAAAGGACAAACCATTTCAGAAAAAGGTCTTTTTTCTTATAGTGCATCAACTCGTGACGAAATATCATCCGTGCACTTTCCATATTTTGTGTTTTTTCCGGAAGATATATCACCGGGAAAAACACACCTACCAGCATAGGTGATATCGTACCGGGCGATACCTTTACCTTAATTCCTCGCCCGATGCCCATTTCCTGTTTAACCGTTTCCAACGCCTCACAGGAAGAAATCAGCATCGCAGACTTTTGTTTTTTTACGCAGAACACACCGTAGCTTATCAGGGCAAACACTAAAAAACCAACGGCCCCTGCCGCCCAGATATAACCGCACCACAAAATCATATTTTCCTTTTGGATATATGATTTTATCGGCTTTTCTTTTTCAGCTTCCGCTTCTGATGCTGCCACATTCGGCACTTCACTTACAGGCGCAGGTCGCTCTGAAACGGTTGCTTCCGTTACGGGAACAGCTTTATGCCACATCTGCTGCGCATGTTTTTTCGGCACTGCTTTCCACGCAGGAAGCACCATAAAAAGTGTCGCTATCACCCATGCCGCTTTCAGCCATCCTACCGGAAGATGACCTGCCAACGTCCGTTTCATCAGAAGAAGCAGGCACACCAAAGCCGTGCCCACGCCGGACAAAAGCAGCACCGTATAAAAAATTTCGCTCAAATTCCTCACTCCGTGTCAATCAGCTTTCGCAGATCTTCAATTTCCTCCTGCGAAATTTCCTTGTTTTCAAACAGGGAGGCAACCAGATTCCCCACCTTTCCGTTGTACAGTTTGTGAAGCAGAGACCTGGTTTCCTGCATGGTGTAATCCGACTCCTTCAGAATGGGATAATACAGATAGGATTTTCCCTTCTGATGATAGCTGACAACCCCTTTTTCGCACAGGCGTACCAACATGGTTCCCACGGTGTTGCGCACCCATTTTCCGTCCAGCTCTTTTAATATTTCGCCTAAAGACATGGGGGCATCCGCCTGCCATAAAATTTTCATCAGCTCGTATTCCGTTTCGGTGACTGTTTGTCTTGCCATCCCGGTTCCTCCCTTTTTTCTTTCTTGTTTCGCCATACACCTTGCGCGTGCACTCGCAAATTGTATGACTACCACTGTGGTCATATATTATTATAGACTATATTTGTAGTCATGTCAATCCTTTTTTTAGAAAAATTTATGGAGCAAAAAAATTACCCTGCCGCGGTGCATGCGGCAGGGCCTTGAATTCATGTATTTTTCCGGATATTTTATTCTAAATAATCCTTCAGTTTTTTGCTTCTGCT
>JAFQLU010000044.1 GCA_017396465.1 Clostridia bacterium
CGGCTCCGGTACCGTAACCAATGTTGGTTCGCACGAAGGCATCGCTGTGGGCGACGAATGGACAGGCTCCGGCTGGAAGCAGTATGACCTGTCGGGCAAGCTGGTTACCGGCGAATGGGTGAAAATCGAACAGAGCATCACCTGGGAAGATGCGATGTCCATCGGCAGTGGCGGCGCGATTGACAACATTTCTTTAAGAAACGTGGCTCTGCGTATTGCCAACTTAAACGGTACAAACGCCGTTGTGGACGGCGCGCCTTTAGACTATGAAATCGACGATTTCATTATTCGTTATCCTGCTCCCGCTGCAGCAGAAAAGCTCAGCTACCGTCAGGATTTTAACAGCGAAACCGCAACCGGTGCATTAGACGGCAGAAGTGAAGACTGCTCACCGACATACAAAAAGATTGTATACGAGAGCAAGGATGTAGACGCCTCCAAAGGTTACATTATAAACAAACAGGCAAACTACTCCTTAAATGGCGTAAAGGCTGAACCGGGCAATCTGTATAAAATTTCCGGCTGGTTCCGCTATGATGCGGATGATACCGCAACGGATTTTGTGGCAAACAAAGCAAAGCTTCGTTTGATTTTCATGGGAAAAGACAGAAACGATCCTGCTTTTGAAAAGGGTAGCAACTATCCCAGCTTCTATAGTGAGATATTCCCGGAAGGTGCATGGACATATTTAGAATACTATTTCTATATGGATTACCGTATGTATACGAAAAATCCCGACGGTTACCTGTATACGAGAATCTGTCCTATCGCATCCTATCAGGGTGGGGCGGAAACCTCTCACACAGATCACACCATCCCCGGTACCTACAGCTTTGATAATATCAAGGTGGAAGAGCTGGGAAGAACCTATAGCGGCGATATGGAACTGGATAATTCCATTCCGGTTATCAGAAACTTCAAAGAGGTTACGCAGGTAGTGCCCGGCTTTAACGCTTCTGGCGCAACGCTGGAGAAAAAAACAGAGGGTGGCAATACATACCTGTCTGTTACCACAACCGGTGCAACCCACGGCAGCGCACAGACACCGTATGCCTTTGAAAACGGTAAAAAATACCGGATTTCCTTCCGTGCAAAACTGGGTAATGCAGAAGACGGCGTAGTGCAGCCTCTTACCATGATTTTAGACAGAAAGGTTACGGAAACCGGCACAGGGGATGCATACACAGTTCCCAACTATGAATATGTCATCGGCGGCAACAAGCTGGGGAACAATGTTCCGGCAGAAGGCCATCCCTGGCAGATTTCCAACCGGTGGCAGACGTTTTCTACCATATACACAACAAACTTCTCCGTGAAGGAGGGTATGGAAGAGACTGCGCCGAATGTAAACCCCAGATGCGCAAACACCTATCTGTATACCTACGATGCAGAAAATAAAGTTAACCCTAAAGGCACCGTTCTTTGCCTGGACGATTTCAAGGTGGAAGAAATTCCCGTTCCCACCGTGGATAAGATCTCCTTCCAAAAGGAAAACGATGCAATCCGAGTAAGCTATGATTATATTCCCAAAGCATCCGAAGCAGAGAATAAGGACGCAACCTTAATCCGTGCTTTCCTGAAAAACGGCGAAACAGAAACCAACATCGGCACGTTTTCCGGAAATGAAACGTTCCTTGTTCCTCCCATTGCAGTGGGCAAAACCATCTGGTTTGAAATCATCCCCGTGGATGCAGACGGCAACATCGGAAACGGCGCAGAAAAAGCATGCGATATCGTGTTCGAGGAAGCGCAGAACTGCTCTTTGACCGTGAGTGAAGATAAAAAGAGCATCACATGGAGAGCAGACGTGAGCGCATCCGAATTTGCAGACACAAACTACAGAGTCGGCGCCGCAGTATATGCAGACAATTTCTCCATGCTCTTTACAGACGTGGAAACCTATGCTCTTACAGAAGGCGTGAACCGTTTCGAAAACACATTCTCTGTTCCGGAAGGCGCAAAGAGTGTGAAACTGTTTGTGTGGGATGCAAAAGCAAATGCTCCGCTGATGAAAGCATTGGAGCTGGATCTTACGAAATAAAACAAATCCAATCAATAAAAAAGTTGTTCCCGGAAATTCCCGTCAGGTATGTTTTCGGGAACAATCTTATGATAAAACGGAGGAATAGAAGATGAAAAAGATATTAGCAATGCTCCTTTCCGTTGCGATGGTTCTGTCTGTTGCGGGCATGATGACCCTTTCGACTTCGGCAGTGGGCGAAAACGAAAACTATCCGCTTTTGTATGAAACATACGAAACGCCGGAAGCGCGCGACTATGTGGACGATCCC
>JAFQLU010000045.1 GCA_017396465.1 Clostridia bacterium
AAGTAGGAAACAACTGCAGATAAATCGTAGGTGTTAATCTTGTTATCCTTTACGATATCGCCTGCTAAGTAGTTCAGCTTAGCGGGAGCTTTGTTGCCCAGGTCGGAAACTTCCATGTAAGCATCTGCGTCTTTTACGTTGTTCCAGAAGTTTACGGTCTTGTTATCCGTCATACGAACGGTGTAACGCGCTGTTCTGTAGCCTGCACCGGAAACTGTGATATCATAAGATGTGTTCACGGTGAGTGCATCTAAGAAGTTCACAACATATCCGCCGTCTCTGAACGATACGGTAAACATTGCATCAGGTCTGTTGTTTACGCCTAAGATGTCTGTCTGACCTGCATCAGAACCTAAATCAACGGTTACAGGTGCTAAATCGTCACCGGAAACAACCACTTTCATATCCTGATATGCAATTTCTTTGTTTTCTACTGCATTGGGGAATGCGATATTTACGGTTAAGTCCTTTGTGGGAACTTCGATTGTAGTATCAACGGTACCGAATACATCGTCGCCGTCTAAGTTTTCCGATTCACTGTTTACAATCAAGCTGTTTACAGCATAGCTTGCAACGATGTTATCCTTTAAGGTTGTTGCATGAACTGCATTTGTGTCTGCATCATCCACTAAGAAGAGGAAAGGACCATAGCCTGTGAAGCGAACCTGACCGATGGTGATTTCTGTTGCGGTATCAGCCACGTTATCCTTGTTCTTGAAGTGGAACTCATAACGGTCTTTTAAGTTGTTCACATTATTGATTTCGATTTCATCGTTGGTTTCCACGATTTCGTAGTCCATATCATCGGTAGATGTTAAGGAGAATGTGAAATCTGCAGAGTTTAATCTGTTAATCAGCTCATCGTCTGCACTTCTGAGCACCAGATCCCAAACGGAGTTGTCCAGTGCTTCGGGGTCATCTGTATTTTTCACAAATACCAGCTCAACCTTTTCAGCTGTTACGATGGTGCCGTCTGCGTTTATCACATAAGCCTGCTGGTTGTCTCTTCCGTAATTTACATATACGGTACCTTCGGGAACAGCATCACCCAGGCTTGTAATCATATCTTCCGATTTGTAGGTGTATACAACGTCGTCGTTGTTTGCTACATCGATAGCATATTCGCCTTCTGCGTAGTTTGTGAGAACAACGGTCGCATTGTTGTTTGTTACATTTACATTTTTGAATGCAGTTGCCTCTGTACCTACGGTTTCCTTCACATAGTCATAAACATTAATCAATGTGGAAGAATTATCCGTTGCCACATTGTTTGCAACTGTGATGGAGGCAGGTGTACCTACCTTGCCCCAGTAGCCTGTGTACAGCTCTCTTACATTTGCAAAGGTGTTATTGGATACATTTACTGTGCCCAGAGCGGAACCATCCAGCATGGTGCTAAAGCCTGTGTCAAAGTTCACGAAGGAACAGCCTGTTGCAGAGTAATTCGGGATATGCGCCATAACGGCAATGAGACCCGGAACTGTGCTGTTGTTGATAAAGTCACAGTTTGTGAGTGTCAGTGTGTTTCTTGTTGCATTATCTTCTACGAAGTAGCCCAATGCCGCCGCATAATAGCCGCCGGTTCTTGTTGCATCAGCCGCCACGTTAAACACGATATTATCAAATGTTACATTGGGAGCCTGATATTTTACTCCTCCGTCTGCAACTTCTTTGATGTTAATCACGGGTTTTTCTGTAACTGCCATCAGTGCTGCGTCTGCACCGTAAGCAGGGTCACCTGTGATGGTGATGGATTTTGTAACAGAAATGGCATCGTATGTGCCGGGGTATACATAAACAACATCGCCGTCTGCAGCTTTTTCTACAGCAGAGCCTAATGTCTGGTATAATTTACCGTTTAAGAGTGCTGCAGCTGTGTTAACATCTTCTGCATCTGTATCGAGATCGATTGCTTCAAAATAGTTGTAGTTTGAGCCTTCGTCTTCTTCTAACGTATTGCCTTTTGCAACAACGCTCAGTTCGTTTACGGGAGCATAGGATTTGATATTAACCCAAGCATCTTCCATGGTGTTATTACTAAATTCAATGCTATCGCTTGCACTCAGCGCTACACTTGCATTTGTGAATGTATTGCCGTTTGCAACAATTGTTTTAACGTCCTGTGCATTTTCATTGTCACCCAGACCTTTTCTCCAGTCTGTAAATACGGAATTGGTGATGGATATCTCAATATCAGAGATAGCCGCGCCTGCACCTTCCCCGAATATTATGCCTCTGGTATTGGTGTATGCAGAGTTGCCGATAAAGGTACATCCGTCAATAGTCAGGTCGCCTTTACTGGAGATGGCACGAATTCTGTTGTTGGATGTAGACGCTTCGCTCGTGTCAATTGTGAGGTTATTTACTGTTACATCTGCTTCAAAGCGGAATACAGAATGGTGGTTTCCTCCGTCATTGATTTCGCCGGTAAATTTTAAGGTGTGACCGTTACCGTTGATGGTTGCAGGAACTCGGATGGTGCCGTAGCATGCAGTTTTACCGTAGTCTCTGCAGTCCCAATTTGTTGTGATGGTTTCGTCCTTTAAAAGATTCAGCACAGAGCCTGCTTTTAATGCCTTTATCGCTTCCGATAAGCTTTTGTAACCTACGCCATCAACTTCTGCAACATAAGATTCCGAAACAACTGTGCCAGTTTCTGCATCAAATGTCGCATCCTCCGCCAGGTGTTCTTTTACATTGGAAGCATCTATAAATGTACCGCTGATAATCTTTCCGCTTTGGTCTAACACAACATCCACGCCGGCATAACCTGTCCATGTAGTAACGGAAGGATGCACCTTGATATCGTCTGTTGTAAATGTTGCTCCGTTAATTGTATTGTCGGAGGTTGCATTGACTTTCGCATGTGTTGTATTAGAACCGGTAACCTCAACCCATACATGGTCAGCACTTCCAACGAATGTGTTATTCTTTACATTTACGCTGTACGCATTGTCACGAGTGGTGTTCTGTCCAAATACAAAGCCGTTGTAATCAGAGTATACCGTATTCCCTACAATATTTAACACTGCACCTTCAGCAATCGCCATAATCTTTACAGAATCGCTGTTTTTCTGCACGAATTCTTCTGTACCAAATGTATTTCCGGTGATGGATGCAGATGTAATTGCTGCCCAACCGAGAATCACATTTGTATTTCCGCTACCGCTCACAATAGAACAGTTTTCCACAACAAGCTCTAACGCATGCTGTTCGCTTCTGCCAAGAGAAATAAATGCGCTTCTGGAATTGGTTTTATCCGTATTTATCGGTTTAACATCCGCCTGCACGCCGGAAACAACCAACTTCCCTGCCACGCCGCAGTTAATCCAGGAGTTACCCACAAAGCTCAAACCGCTTACTGTGAGCGTTTTGCATTCGCCTACTGCATCAATAGAAACATTTTCTAATGTTACATCACCTGTGATTGTAACACTTTTGTCGACGGAAACCGCCTCATCGGAGACATTGGATACAACATGAATCACATCTCCGTCTGTTGCAGCATCCACCGCTGCCTGAATAGATTCAAAGCTGACTTCACCAATTGTCGCAATCGAATCCGCCGCTGTGGCGCTAAAACTCAATGTGCCGAATATCAAACACATACAGAGAGCATACGCCAGAATTTTTCTCAATTTCATTGAAAAATCCCTTCTTTCTTTTATTTAATATATTTTTTCGAAAGCTCCCTTTCGTTGGTAGTGAAAAGTATTTGTAGTATGTATCCACATACTACAAAGGGGTACCCCTTTGCATTTTATATCAATGTAATTATAACATACACATTTCTGCTTGTCAACAAAAAAAAAGGAGCCGAAGCTCCTTTTTTTTGATTATTTTCCGTATTCATACACGGCAATCTGCCCCATGAATACCGACTTTTCTACCTCGTCCTCCGTAAGAGAAATCACGTTCTTTGTGCCGAAAGCATCAAGCAGGGTTTTCATAGCATCACGCAGCTGCTGTTTGCCGCCTAACATAACGGTTTCGGGTTTTGCAGACAAAATGCTTGCAATTTCACCCTGCAGAACCGCGCCTAAAAAGAAGCTGTAGGTCTTGACGCTATCTGCCCCGAACAGATTCTTTAAAATCCGCACGCGGAATAAGGCTTGATTGATGCCGCACTTCTCTGCCTGACGGTATCCTTCGGTGAGGAATTCCGCATCCGTTTCCGAAACGGATAAATCCACCGCATCCTTTAAAATGGTGTTTCCCGAAAGGGCGGCAATCATCTCTCCCGTGAGCATGGTGGAAAAGGCGGTGATTTTGCCGTTTTCCATTTCAATCAGCTTGGAGTGTGACCCCGGAAGAACGAAAAGCGTATCGCCCGCAGCATAAGACAAAAGCCCCATCAGCTCTGTTTCCTCACCGCGCATCATATCGGTTTCATTTAAGCTTCCCACGGTTTTCACGCCGCGGATAAACACGATAGGAATGGAAGATATGTCTTCTATCACCGTTTCGTGCATGGAATCATGAAGCTCACTGATGCCTGCCGGAGCTGTGATGTGAGGAAGATTACAAAGACCGAACTCACAGGTAATCATGCCGGAGGCCAAAATTTTTGCGATATCTGTTTCCGATGCGCCATGCTTTGCCAAGAGGCTCTCAATTGCCTGACGGATGCCATCCTTCAGCGCACCGTTTCCGCCGATGCTTTTCATGGCGCCTACGGGGATTTTCACAGTTTCAATCAGGTTTCCATCCAGCACCAGCCCCACACGGGTGTTGGTGGTGCCGCCGTCTATTGTGATGTAATTTGCCATCATTTCACCTACTTCACCAAAGAAACATACCGCTTCGCCAGCTCTGTGATGCCTTCAAAATCGCCGGCTTCTATCTTCTTTTTGTCCACGATATTGGCACCTAATCCTACACCGCAGGCACCTGCCGCAAGATAATCTTTCAGGTTTTCCTCGCTCACGCCGCCCACCGCAGTAAGGCGGATATGGGAAAGGGGGGCGGTTACTGCCTTGAAATATGACGGTCCTAAATTGGTTGCCGGGAAAATCTTTACAAAGTCTGCTCCGGCATCGTGCGCCATGCGGATTTCCGTGGGCGTTACGGCACCGGGCATGGAAACCATGCCAAGCTCTTTTGTTTTCCTGATCACCTCGGGGCACATATCGGGAGAAATGATAAATGTGCCGCCTGCCTTTTTGGTAAGCTCTACCTGAGAGGTGGTTAAAACCGTTCCTGCGCCGATGAGCATTCTGCCTTCAAAATGCTCGCAAAGTTCACGGATGCGGTCTGCCATTTCCTCGTCGGACACGGACTTATCCGCACTATAGGTCAGCTCCATAAGCCGAATGCCGCCTGCATACACTGCCTCTGCCAACGGAATCAGGTCGCACCGCTCCACGCCGCGGACGATAACGATGATCTTTTCTTCTAATATCATGTCGATTGTTTTCTGATACATAACGTTTCCTCCTTTTAAGTCTTTCCGTTTTCTTATTCGACAAAGAAGGGCTTTTTCCTTTTAAAAAGTACACAAAAACCTCCCGTTTCCGGGAGGTTTTCTTTTTATAATCAGCCGATAATGTCGCTCATCCAGCCGGACACTTCTTTATAAAAGTCCATATCGGTTGCGTATTCCTTATTGGGGAACACTTCGCCGGTGATGTATCCGTCGTAGCCCACTTTTTTAAGCATTGCCATAACAGCCTTCCAGTCGATATCGCCGTCGGGCAGGTCGCAGAAATCACCGCCGGTGTTGAGACGGCCGAACTCACCGCCGTTACATTTAAAGCCTTTGATATGGATGCGGTTGATGCGTTTTTCCAAAATTTCAATCCAGGACACCGTGTCGGAAAATGCCACGGTGTTGCCCACATCGTAATACGCCTTGATATAAGCAGAATCCAGCTTATCTACCATTCTCGCCATATCGAAGGGAGAGGTGAAAAAGCCGTTCCAGATGTTTTCCAGCGCTACGCAAACGCCGCTTTCTTCGATTTCGGTTTTTAATTCCGTCAGCGACTTTTCTACCATTTCATAAGCCGTTTTAATGGAATCGCCGCCTGCGATATCTGCGCCGGGGGGCACTAAAATATTATCTGCACCCAGGTGCTTTGCTAAAAACAACTGCTTGCGAACGATATTCTTTCCGGCTTCTCTTACGGCTGCATCGGTGGAGCCTAACTGACCGGTATACATCGAGCAGGACACGCCCACGATTTCAAGGCCTGCGTCCTTTGCCTGTTTTGCAATTGCTTCCAGCTCTTCCATGGTGGTTTCCATGGTTAAAGAATGTGCGGAATGACCCACATTGTCTAAATTCAGTTCAACTGCCGCAAAGCCTGCGGTCTTTAAGCTTTCAAACATTTCGGCAAAGCTTTCGTTGCCGTTTACGGACCATGCGTTTAACGCTTTTTTCATATTTCATTCCTCCTACGGTATTGTTTTCATCCTAATCATATCACATCTTTTTCCCCAATTCCATGCACAAATGATTTCGAAACATGCACTTTTGTACACAAACCCGTCTTTTTTGAATACTTTATTTCAAAAACTCGGAAATTTTAACAGGAAGCCCTGTTTCCATAGACTTGTTGCAGGCAAGACCGAAGGCAACGGACTTTAAGCCGTCGGAGTAGGGAGAGCGGATTTTGCTTCCGTCACCGGAGATGACCGCTTCTAAAAAGGTTCTGTCGCATACAAGTCCTGCGTCCACACTGTTTTGGATTACCGTACCCTCATCTGATGCGCCGCCCATGCCGCCGTCGCCGGAAATCAAGAAGCCGTCCTCTTTTTCCTGTTCTACTTCGCCAAAAATTTCAAACTTAGACAGAAGGTGCATTTCGCCTCGCTTATCCGGCGCACTGAAAATGAATTTAGAGTCGAAGCAATCGCCGCTTTTCGCATAACAGCCTGTTGCAATCGTAGCAAGGGTACCGTTTTCAAACCGCACCACCGTTGCACTTAAGTCATCCGTATCAAAGCCTTCGATATCGGTCACATAGCCTCTCGCCGCCATGGAGAACACGGTGTCGGGCTCGCCAAAGGCATAGCGGATGTAGTCCAGCTGGTGTACGGTCTGCTCCACCAGCTGACCGCCGGAGCGTTCCTTTACCTTCCACCATTCCTGTTCGGGTACGCCGCCGAACCGGGTGCAATCAATAAAGGGAACCGTGTTCTTTTCGGCAAATGCTTTCACATGCTCTGCCAGAGAATCATAGCGGCACTGGAACCCCACCGCCGTAATCAGGTTCTTTTCCAAAATCCGTTTTTCGATTTGTTTCGCAAGGGCGATATCCAAAGCCAACGGTTTTTCCACAAAGAATGGAATGTTTCTGTCAATCAGATCATTTTCGATTTCGCCGTGACAATCCGGCGGAACGCAGATAAACACGGCTTCCGGTTTTGCATCGTCCAGCATAGCCTTATAGTCGGTGTACGCCTTGCAACCCACTTCTTCTGCGTATTCTTCCGCTTTTTCGGAAATGATATCGCACATCCCCACCAATTCGATGATATCACCGTATTGCTTCAGGTGTCCCAGATGATAATATCCGATACCGCCACAGCCAATCATTGCAACTTTTAACATAGTAATTCCCATAACCTTTCTGCCCACAAATAGTAATGAAAAATATATACGCTTTTTATCGTGGGCAGATAAGGCGTATGATGGGAATTATGCACATCGCCGTTTCGTGCCGTTTATGCACGAAAATTTCAGTGGTGCGATAAATTCCGCCGGAGGCTAACGTGATTTTCACGTTAGTTTCCTCCTAATATATCGTTTTCCTGTTTTGCGACTTCTTTATAAAATTCCATATCATTTTCATATTCTCTTGTGCGTGTTACCTCAGCGGTAAAATAGCCATCATAGCCGATTTCCGCCAAGGCTTTCAGCACGTCCTTCCAGTTGATACTTCCGTCGGGCAAATCCACCCATGCACCACCGGTATTTAAGATACTGCTTCTTTTATAGCCTTTTACATGGATTCTTTCAATTCTGTTTCCTAAAATACGAATCCAGGATGCGGTGTCGGAAAACGCCACAGTATTTCCCACATCGTAATACGCCTTGATATAAGGACTATCCAGGCGGTCAATAAAGCTTGCCATGTCAAAGGGCGATGTGAAAAAGCCGTTCCACACGTTTTCTAAACACACATACACTCCCTCCTGCTCTATCTTTTCTTTTCGCCCGTTCAGATAGGAAAAGCAGGTATCGTACGCAGTTCTGATATCCGCGCCGCCGCAGATGTCTGCCCCGGGAACGACTAAAATACTGTCCACACCCAGCTTTTTCGCCAGACGGATGTGACAAAACAAAATCTTGTC
The DNA here is from genome assembly GCA_017396465.1 of Clostridia bacterium. Classification (GTDB taxonomy): domain Bacteria; phylum Bacillota; class Clostridia; order UBA1381; family UBA9506; genus Congzhengia. The sequence goes on from JAFQLU010000045.1 coordinate 8,299, forward strand.
CAGCTCTTCATGACAGGATGTATCTCCCATCAGGGTGCCATACAGGGAGGAGGACACAGAAGCGATTTCCAAGCCTGCTTCCTCTGCCATGGTGCGGATTGCGGCAAGCTCCTCATCTGTTGTTTCTAAAGAAAGAGAGTGATGGGAGCGCTCTTTCTTGTCCAGATTCAGCTCCACTGCCTCAAAGCCTGCCCTTTTGAGTTCTTCGAACATTTCCGCAAAGCCTGTGGTGTCTGACACCATCCATGCATTTATGGATTTTTTCATTTTTCCGACTCCTTTCGTTGACTTTTGTCTTTTTCTTCTGTATACTGTTAATATAGCACGAAACACATTCTGTGTCTATGCACAAAATATATAAAGATATGGACAAAACAACTGTTTAAAGGAGAACACCATGGACCAGTTAGCCTACTATGCTTTGGAACCTGCCCTTTCCAACCGTGAGCTGGATTCCGTACCGCTGGCAGTAAATTGCACGGGTATCGTTTCGCTGACGCGTGATTTTTCCAACACCAACCCCACGGGACGGCGTGATTTTTATCTGATTTACCTGATACAGGGGGAAATGGATTTATATGTTAACGGTACATATTTTCATTTTGAACCGGGGCAATTTGTGCTCCTTCCGCCCAAAACACCCTTTCGGTACAACAACAAAAACCACACAGAAGTGAACTACTACTGGGTGCATTTTACAGGAAGTGATGCAGGAAAGCTGATGGATGAGCTTAAAATTCCCACCTGCACACCGGCGGACATTTCCATTCAGGACCATATTCTGCGTGCCTTTCACCGTTTGTTTGACGAATTCATTCAGCCGGACAGTTTTTTTGCGCTTTCCTCAAGTGCACACCTTGTCACGCTCTGCACCCGGTTTGCCCGTGCCGCGTCAGGCGTGCGTACCGAAAACAGCAAAAGCTGGATGCTGACAAAAACACTGCAGTATATGAACCGACATTATAAAGAAGACCTTACCGTTTCCCATCTTGCCGGGCTGACTCAGGTCAGCTGCGGATATTTCCGTGTGCTGTTCCGTGAGGTTACCGGCACCACACCCACGGAGTATCTGACAAGCCTGCGGCTGAAAAACGCCTGCACGCTTTTGTATCAGACCAACCTTTCCATCAAGGAGATTGCCGCCTCGGTGGGTTTCTCCGACCAGCTTTATTTTTCCCGCGTGTTCCGCAAGCACTACGGCACGTCTCCACTTGCCTATCGCAAAGAAAATTGCAGTTTCAGCTTTTAACACAAATTTTACCTCTGACACGCAATTGTAAATTGACATTTCTTCGTCCGGATGATATAATGATTGTTTGGAAAAAAAATTTCATATTATGGAGGTTTCATTCATGGAAATTCTTTACGCAAACATGCTCCAGCTTACCTGGCAGCAGGCAGTGATGTGGGTGATTGGCGGCATTTTAATTTACCTTGCCATCAAAAA
>JAFQLU010000046.1 GCA_017396465.1 Clostridia bacterium
AAGAAACGATTTAATTATGAAGAAAAATTGAATGCAGTTTTATGTTATGAACAAGGTACAAAATCTTTCAAATGTATTGCTGATGAAATAGGTGCCGGAGCAAGTACTGTAAAGGATTGGTGGATGATATATCAATCACAAACGAACTCCCCCACGCCCCAACGAACATCCCAAAAAAAAGAGGACACCCATCGGTGTCCCCAAAAAACGCATATTAATCTTTCTTCCCCGTATTCACCGTCACAATACCGATACAAATCAGCGCCAGTGCCAAAAGGCTTTGCCAGGTAAGCGCCTGCTGACTTTCGCCCAGGAAAATAGCGGATAAAAGTGTTCCGAACACCGGCGTTGCACAGGTGAAAATGGTGATGGATGCCACGGAATTGTATTTAAGAAGCATGCCCCAAAGGCTGTATGCCGCCGCGGAAATAAAGGCAAGGTATGCAAGAAGCAACAAGGACGGCGCCGTAAAAGCGATTCTTCCGCCCATCACAAGGCTGATGCCGATTAAAATGATACCGCCCACAATAAACTGATATCCGCTTAAGGTAAAGGGATGCTCGTTTTGGGAAAACTTCCGTGTTAAAACGGAAGAAAATGCGTAAGCTATCATGGAAAGAATCATAGCACCTTCGCCTAAAAAGGACCAGGCCGTGCCAAAGGTTCCGCCGGATAAGTTAATCAGCGCCATACCCAAAAATCCGATGGTGGAGCCTAAAATCTTGCGCGCGGTTAAGGTTTCCATGCGGAAAATGAGCGCCGCCACCAAAAGGGCAATAAAGGCGTTGCCGCCCTGAATGATAGAGCCCTGCACGCCGGTGGTGTGGGCAAGGGCGGTGTAGAAAAAGAAATACTGCAAAACGGTCTGCACTAAGGCTAAAATCAGCACCGAGGGCGCAGTTTTTGCCGAAGGCGTGAGCACACGCTTTTCGCGCACGCTTCCGATGATGGTTGCCATAATGCCTGCCAACGTAAAACGGATGCCGGCAAAGAGCATCTGGGAGGCTGTGTCCCGGCTTTCAATGCCCAGCATGGCGTAGCCGGTTTTGATAGCCGGCGTTGCACTTCCCCACAGGAAACAGCAGAATAGCGCCACAGCAAATATAACGGTTTTCTTTTGCCAGAAGGCTTCTTTTTTAGAATATGTCATTTCTGATGATGTCCTCATAGCTTTCTCTTTTGATGATTACGCGATGTGTGCCGTCTTTCACCAGAACCATAGCCGGGTTGGGCAAACGGTTATAATGGCTTGCCATGGAATAGTTATAAGCGCCCGTTGCGGAAACGGCTAAAATATCGCCGGGTACGGGCCTTTGCAGACGAACGTTTTCGCCCAAAAGGTCACCGGATTCACAGCATCTGCCTGCCACGGTCACAATAGCATCCTTTTCGTCTCCCGCGCGGTTGGCAAGGGTGAAATGATATTCCGCCTGATACAGAATGTATCTGGGGTTGTCCGCCATGCCGCCGTCTACGGAAACGTAGGTGCGCACATCGGGAATGTCTTTCACCACGCCCACGGTGTAGAGCGTAGAGCCTGCCGTTGCCACAATGCTTCTGCCCGGCTCCATTAAAATGAAGGGCAGGGGAAGCGCGAGAGCTTCTGCTTCTTCATGCACCACGCGGCTCACCGCTTCCATATAATTGCCGAAGGGAATGGGATCGTCCTTTTCGTTATAGGCAATACCAAAGCCGCCGCCTAAGTTCAGCTCCTTTGTGTCTGCGCCGCAGGTGTCCTTGATTTCCTTAATAAAACGCATCATCACGTGCGCCGCCTCGCAGAAGGGGTCAATATCAAAAATCTGGGAACCGATATGGCAGTGCACACCGCAGTAGCAGATGTGTTCGGTTTCCACAGCCTCGCGGATTACCTCCAAAGCCTCACCGGTCTCAAGTGCCAAACCAAACTTACAGTCAATCTGCCCGGTTTTTACGAAATCGTGGGTGTGTGCATCAATGCCGGGCTTAATGCGAAACAGCACATTCGCCGTTTTGCCTTTTTCCTTGGCGATGGAGGCAAGTTGGCGAAGCTCCGTCACCGAATCCACCACGATTCTGCCAAGCCCCAGATCCAGCGCCATGGAAAGCTCCTCCGGCGTTTTGCAGTTTCCGTGGAAATACACTTTTTCCATGGGAAAGCCTGCCTTGTAAGCCGTATACATCTCGCCGCCGGACACCACGTCCACGCCCATGCCCTCTTCTTTGGCAATCCGGTAAAGTGCCATACAGGAAAGCGCTTTGCTGGCGTAGAGAATCAAGCCGTTTCCGCCGTAATATTCCTTCACGGAATCCACGAAAAAGCGGCAGCGCTCCCGCACAACGGTTTCGTCTAACACGTAAAGCGGCGTGCCGTATTCCTTTGCCAGCTCCACGCTGTCGCAACCGCCCAGCGTGAGATGGTTCTTTTCATTCACTGATGTATGGTTAGAATCAAACATAAATTTACTCCTAGTCTATTGTATTCTTTTGTTATTTTAACAAAATTTTTGCAACATGTCAATTTATATTTGACTTTTCGGCGATTTGTGCTACAATTATATGTTGGAGAAAGAAAAAATGAGACATAATGATTAAAAACGGAGGAATTCACTTGGAAGGTAATAACTTACGAAATATAGCAATCATTGCCCACGTTGACCATGGCAAAACTACCCTGGTGGACGCCATGTTCAAAAACAGCGGCATTTTCCGTGATAACGAGCAGATGGCAGACCGTGTTATGGACTCCGGCGATTTGGAGAGAGAGCGTGGCATCACAATCCTTTCCAAAAACACATCTGTGATGCATAAGGGCACAAAAATCAACATTGTGGACACACCGGGACACGCAGACTTCGGCGGCGAAGTAGAGCGTGTTTTGGGCATGGTAGAGGGCGTGCTTTTAGTAGTAGACGCATTTGAAGGCGCAATGCCCCAGACCAGATTCGTATTAAAAAAAGCGCTGGAGCTTAACTTAAAGCCCATCGTGGTTATCAATAAAATCGACCGTCCCCAGGCAAGATGCGAAGAGGTTATCGACGAGATTTTAGACCTTTTCATTGACCTTGGTGCAAACGATGACCAGGCGGATTTCCCCGTGGTATATGCATCTGCCAAGCAGGGCATCTGCGGCATGGAGCAGGACGATTTAAAGGATGATATGACGCCTTTATTTGACGTGATTTTAGATGTGGTTCCTGCACCCACGGGCGACCCCGACGGCGCGCTGCAGGTTCGCATTGCCAATATCGACTATGATGAATACATCGGCAAAATTGCCGTAGGTAAAATCGCAAGAGGTACGGCGCACTACGGTGAAACCGTTGCCCTCTGCCACACCGATGGCACCGTAAACAACGTAAAAGCAGGCAGAATCTATACCTTTGAGGGCTTAAACCGTCAGGAAGTGACCGACGTTCCTGCAGGCGATATCATCTGCGTTTCCGGTCTTGGCGATATCAACATCGGTGAAACTATCTGCGCAACGGATTGCATCGATCCTCTGCCCATCATCGAGGTGGACGAGCCCACCATTTCCATGAACTTTATCGTAAATAACAGCCCCTTTGCAGGGCAGGAAGGCGAGTTTGTAACAAGCAGACACCTTCGTGACCGTCTTTTCCGCGAGCTTGAAACCAACGTAAGCTTAAAGGTGGAGGAAACCGACAGCGCTGATTCCTTTAAGGTATCGGGACGAGGAGAACTGCACCTTTCTATCTTAATTGAAACCATGCGCCGTCAAGGCTATGAATTCCAGGTGTCCCGTCCCCAGGTTATCTTTAAGGAAAAGGACGGCAAAAAATTGGAGCCTATGGAACGCCTGGTGATTGACGTGCCCGAAGAATTCTCCGGCAGCGTTATCGAAAAGCTGGGTATGCGCAAAGGCCAGATGGAAAACATGCACCCCACCCAGGATGGCTATATGAGACTGGAGTTCACCATCCCCTCCAGAGGCCTGATTGGCTACAGAAGCGAGTTTTTAACCGACACCAAGGGTAACGGCATCATGAACTCTATTTTGGAAGGCTTTGAAGAATATAAGGGCGAAATCGACACCCGTACAAGAGGCTCCATGATTGCATGGGAAAGCGGCACCACCGTGTCCTACGGTCTTTTAAACGCCGAAGTCCGCGGCGCACTCTTCTTAGGACCCGGTGTAAAAGTATATGAAGGCATGATTGTGGGTGAAAACGCCAAAGGCGAAGATTTAACCGTTAACGTCTGCAAGAAAAAGCACGTTACCAACATGCGTGCCGCAGGAAGCGACGATACCGTAAAATTAACACCGCCCGTGAACATGAGCCTGGAGCAGTGCTTAGAGTTTATCTCCGACGATGAGCTGGTGGAGGTAACGCCCGAAAGCATCCGCCTGAGAAAGAAAATCCTGTCGAAACAAGACAGAGATAAATTGGCAGGCAGAATGAAAAAACAGGGATAATAGGGAATGTAAAACATGTCCTGACGGTAGGGAATGTAAAACATATTCAGACGGCAAAAATACTTTTTGCTATGAACAAACCTCACCTCTCAACGTCGTAGCAAACTACGCTTTGCTCGCTTTTTGAAGTATCAAAAACCTCGCTACGCTTTGTTGCTCCTCCTTGTTCCGCAAAAGCCTTTTTGGGCTTTTGCGGAGGAGGAAAAGCAAGGGAGCCGGTGAAGTTTTCTGTATTTAAGAAAACGGAACACGCGAACCTTTGCTTTGACGATGTACGCCTTCGGGTATCTCCTGCGGGTTCGGTTTGTACCCGATGGGGCAGGCTCTCCATTCAGAAGCATGTTTACCGATTCCCACATAAAAATGGCAATAAGAAAACGCATCACCCATCGGGTGATGCGTTTTTTTGTATGCTCGTTACTGTGTGATAGAGAATGTCTTTTTCACAATGCTGTCATTGAAGCTGATCAGTTCTTTTACTTCAACCTCAATGTCGGTAGTGGTATCGTTTAATTCGTATGCAACCTCAACATCTAAGGAAGCACCGGTTTTAATTTCTTTCATCTGATTGTCGCTGCTGTAGTTTGCGCTGTCATTGAGTACATACGCTTCATTCAAACCAACACCGTTCTGGAAAACTGCGTCATCAAGCGCAACGAAGAAAGATGTGGGGTTTTCGCTGTTGTTGGTGTAGCCGTAGGTTACGATGACAACATCCTTGCCTTCAAAATCCTTTGCCAGTCTGCAGCTTTTAATTTCAACGGCATAATCCCCCAAAGCAGAAGAGGAGGAATCCGCGGATTCTGCAGAGTTCGCACTGCCTGTTCCCTGGTCGGTTGTGGTGCTCTCGCCGCTGCCTAAAGCAAAGACTGCGAAGGAGCCGATGAGTGTGAGTGCAAGTAAAAAGCTAATCAGTTTGTTTGTTTTCATGTGTTTCTCTCCTTAATAAATAAATTATATTAACCGTACAGCCTGCGAGAACATACAATAAAATATCTGTAATATCTCCCGTTCCGCTTATGATGCGAACGCATTGCAGAATTTCGTATATTATCCCCAAAAGCGATACGGCTAAAGTACAGCAAAAAGTGCCGCTTTTCCCGGGCAGGAAAATGGCGTGTAATCCGCAGGATAAGCTAAAAGCCCACAAGTAATCAGCAAGGTAATAAGAAAGATGGCGAATCTGCGGAAATCGGGATGCATAATCCGATCGAAGTGCAGGAAAATAAGAAAGGACAAACTGCGCAATATAGGTATTTTGCCTGAAAAATACATAAAGCAAAAATCCTGCGACTAAAGATATACTTCCCCAAAAAATCCATAAGGCTCGTTTATTTTTATACATACTTTTATTATAGTCATAATTATGACTATTGTCAAGAGGGAATTTCCACTTTATCCTTATATTATAGAAAGAATTGAAGGATTGTGAAACTGTTGATAAGCTATGCGCCTTTTTGGAAAACCTTGAAAAAATTGAATATTTCAACGTATACTCTGATTACAAAGCATAATATCAGCAGTGCTACGATAGACAGAATGAAAAAAGGAAACGGTATCAGCACGATGAAAATTGATGATTTTTGTCGGATTTTGAACTGTTCCGTAGAGGATATCATCGAATACAGGCGGGATGATGCAGAAGAGTAATTTTCTTTTTTGCATGGAAATATATGAGTACAAAAATAACGGCGTGACCAAATCGGTCACGCCGCTTTTGTATGCTTGAGTCTTTGTTACGCCGTTTTTATATGTTCAGTAATTTGTTGCGCTGTTTTTTGCCGCGCCGTTATGATGTGCGAAGCTTATACGGCGCCGCTTTTCTTTGCTATGCTATGAACACCGTTCCCACATCCCAGCCGCGGATGTTGGGGATATCCACCAAAATATCCTCGCCGTCTTTGGCGAAAGGCAGAGGCATTTCATCGCACAGAGCCGTCATAAAGGTAACGGTTTCGCCTGCAGGACGGCGGATGCGGAGGGTGATTGCGCCGCTGTCGCCGACGGTTCTGTTTAACACCGAAACGCAAACGGTTTTGCCCGATGCGTTTTCTCTGGTGTAAATCTGCGTTTTAAAGGGTGTTTCCTGAATGGCAGAAAATTTCTGTTCCGAGATAGCATCCAAAACATTCACATACTGCCGCCGCAAATCGGAGCTGGTGTGGGTATGGGAGAAGCCGTTTCCGTACACCGCCCAGGTTGCACCACTTTCCGTTTCAATTAAGGCGTTTAAAATATATTTTTCTTCGCCCGTTCCTAAAACCGCCAGCTTTGCCAGCGGCTCGCACTTGCCGTTTCCTTTGGGGAATAGCGCGATGCTTTGAGAAGATAAAAATGCCGCTGGAAATGTCTTGCTATGGGGCGTTCCGGTCAGGGGATGGGAAGCAAAGGCACAATACAGCTTTTCTTTCAGCGCGTTTACCTTCTTTGCGGTAACGCTGAAGGAAAAGCCTCTTTCCATGAACGCCATCAGCGTTTCGCCGTCTACAAGGCAAGGCTTTTTCATATATTCCCTGATTTCCGCATCCGTCAGGCGCGTTGCGTGGTTTTTCTCAAGGAAGAACACATCCCCCGTATTTTTGCATGCCATGGGGATGGACATATCCATAAAATCAAAGCCCTGCATGGGCAGAATCGCCCAGTCAAAAGGCGTAACGCTTTCCGAGTACGCCCAGGCATATTTTCCCGTGCCGGCGCTTCGGTCGGCAGAAAATCTCCAGCCCTCTTTGCCGTATATGATGGAAAGACCGCTCCGCTCACTTTCCTTGTTTACCGCCACCAGCTTTTCCCAGTATGCCTTTCTTTTGGAAAATGCCGCCAGCATTTCGCCGTGCCAGTCTAAAGACTCATAGGTGTTTCCCATGATGGCGTAGCTCATTGCTGTTGCGCCGCGGGCAAGATACAGAGTGGTCTCAAGGCAGGTGCCGCCTATGGACTTTCCGTACATCACGTCGGGCAGGCTCTCGATTTCGGGGCAGATAAAGGTCACATCCTTCGGCAGAACCGACATCTGAAAATCCACATCCGCCGCTTTATCGATAAACACGGTGGGATTATCATCGTCATAAGCACCGCCGCCGGGACGGCTTCTGGGTGCTTTGCCTGTGCCTTCGGAAATGGCGGAGTAGATATGCTCGCGTCCGTATCCCACGGCGTAGGTCTCCATGGGAGAGTCCTCCAGGCCAAAGGCGCTTTCGGGGGATAACGCGGTGAAGGATTTGCACATTTTAAGCATCAGGTCGTGCCAGCTTTTGCGGCCAAAGGCAATCCAATGCCCGCGCACATCGTTTCCGTCTTCATGCAGGGCAGAAACCAAGCCTGTACGGCTGAAACTGTATCCGTATTCTGCGTTGAAGGATGCAATGCAGCTGTCGCAGAAGCAGCCCAGCATCACCGGGGCGTGGTTTCTTGCGCGAAAGTCATCATCCAGCCACACGCAGTCGGGCCGGATAGCAGCATACGCCGCCAGCTCTTCCAATATATAAGCCTCAAAATAACTGTCGTTAGGGCAAAAAGCATATTCTGCCACGGTGCCGTCGGGCCCCACCATGTTCCGGACGGGGGAGCCGGGATACACCAGCCCGGAGCAGTCCTGCTTGGACATATAAAGCCCGTGTCCTAAGGAGTTACTGATTTGCAGCGAAACGCGCACACCGGCACGACGGAACTTTTCCGCGACGGAAACCAGCGCCGCGCCGCTTTCCCGATGCTTTTCGATGGAGGGGTATCCATAATGGGCATAGAGCCACACCTCGTCCACACTACCGGGATTTTCTTTGATTTTTTCAATAAACGCGTCCACATACGCAGGGTTTGTCTGCGTAGCAACGCTCATTCTCTGTATCAGCATCTTATCAACCTCACTTTTTCAGAGTTTGCATTTTGCACCTTTATTGTACCATGCCCGAAAGAATTGTCAAGAGGTTTGGAAACGAAACTTTTTCGTAGCGGGAAGATTTTAAAAAAAGATGCAGACCATGTGGCCTGCACCGTTACGTTTACGCATTCAAAAGCGCTTTTCCTTTTTCGATTTCTGCCAGAACCTGCTCCTTTGCCGGTCCGCCGGGGATGTTTCTTTCCGCCACGCAGGTGGAAACGTCAATCGCTTCGTAGATATCCTCTTCAATCAGCTCGGAAAATTCCTTGAATTCCTCTATGGTGAACTCATCTAAATCGCGGTTTGTTTCCACAGCCTTTGCCACCATTCTGCCCACGATACCGTGAGAAGAACGGAAGGGAACACCCTTTTTCACCAGATAGTCTGCAACATCGGTTGCGTTGGTGAAGCCGCCGGTTGCGCCTTTGCGCATCACGGCTTTTCGGATTTTCATGGTCTTTACCATGTTGGTGAACACGGGAAGGCAAAGCGTCGCAGTATCTAACGCGTCAAACACCGCTTCCTTGTCCTCCTGCATGTCCTTGTTATAGGCGAGGGGCAAGCCCTTCATGGTGGTAAGAAGCGCCATCAGATCGCCATACACTCTGCCGGTCTTTCCGCGAATCAACTCTGCCACATCCGGGTTTTTCTTCTGGGGCATGATGGAAGAGCCTGTGGAATAGCTGTCATCCATTTCCACAAAAGAAAATTCGTGGCTGGACCAGAGCACCAGCTCTTCGCAGAAGCGGGAAAGGTGCATCATCAGCATGGAAATCACGCTCATAAATTCAATGGCAAAATCACGGTCGGAAACGCCGTCCATGGAGTTTCCGGTGATGGCATCAAAGCCTAATTTTTCCGCAACGAATGCGCGGTCTAAAGGATAGGTGGTGCCGGCTAAAGCTCCCGAACCCAAAGGCATCACATTGATGCGCTTTCTGGCGTCTTTGAGGCGACCTAAATCACGGGAAAACATCTGGAAATACGCCATCACATGATGCGCCAGCGTCACGGGCTGTGCCTTCTGCAGATGGGTGTATCCCGGCATGATGGTGTCGGTGTTTTCCTCGGCAACATCCAAAAGCACCTGCATGGTGTCCTTTATCATGTCTGCTAAACGGTCACATTCGTCGCGCAGATACAAACGCAGGTCTAACGCTACCTGGTCATTACGGCTTCTGCCGGTGTGAAGTCTTTTTCCCACATCACCGATTCTGTCAATCAGAATGGTTTCAATATTCATATGGATATCTTCGGCGTCGATTAAAAATTCCACCTTACCGTCTTCAATATCCTGAAGAATCTCGCCCAAGGTTTTCACGATGAGTGCCGCGTCAAGCTCGGGAATAATGCCCTGCTTGCCCAGCATCTCGGCGTGCGCCATACTGCCCCTGATATCCTGCTTATACATTCTTGCATCAAAACGGATGGAAGAATTGAAATCGTCAACTAAAGCGTCGGTTGCTTTGGAGAACCGTCCTCCCCAGAGTTTCATATTTTACATCTACCTTTCTATCTATTTACGATTGCATTTTTGAAAAAAATGTGTTATACTTAATTATTATATATGAAAACAAATAAAATCTCAATGGTTTTTTGAAAAAAATCGTTGAAAAGGTGAAAAAATGATTATTTTAGGAATCGACCCCGGGATTGCCATCGTGGGATACGGCGCGGTGCACTACGACGGGCACACGTTTACACCCCTGGAATACGGCGCCATCACCACCCCGGCAGGCAACAAGCTGACCGACCGCCTCCGGGATATTTACGAAAGCGTGGGCATTTTAATTGAAAAGCATAAGCCGGACGCCTTTTCTATAGAAGAGCTGTTTTTTAACACCAATGTCACCACGGCAATCTCCGTGGCGCACGGAAGAGGCGTGTGCCTTTTGGCGGCTTCTATTTTAAATGTCCCCATTTTTGAATACACACCACTTCAGGTAAAACAGGCAGTCTGCGGATACGGCAGAGCTGATAAAAAGCAGGTTCAGCGCATGGTAACCTCCATGCTCAGGCTCAATGCCACCCCCAAGCCCGACGATGTGGCGGATGCTCTGGCAATCGCCATGTGCCACGGGTATTCTGCCAAATACCAGAATTTCATCCAAAAAGACGGAATATAAGAAGAAGGAACGAAAAAATATGATTGCATTTGTGGAAGGACCGGTTGCTTATATCGAAGAAACCTCGGCGGTGATTGCCACCGGCGGTTTCGGCTGCAGAGTGTATATGTCTCCTGCGGCGCTGTCCACCTTAGGCGTGGGCGAAATCGTTAAAATTCATACGTATCTGCGTGTGGCAGAGGATGTGTTTGACCTGTACGGCTTTCTCACCAAAGAGGAGCTGGATATGTTCAAAATGATTCTCACCGTCAGCGGTGCAGGCCCCAAAGCAGGTCTTTCCGTGCTTTCGGCGCTGTCTCCTGCGGCGCTCACCGTTGCCGTGGTAACGGACGATTATAAAGCCATCACCAAGGCGCAGGGCGTAGGCCCCAAGCTGGCGCAGAAAATTGTTTTGGAGCTGAAGGACAAATTAAAGGGAAGAGAAATCAACCTGGGCGACGAAGGCGGTCAGGTGTTCACACCGGTATCCCAAGGAAACGACGCTATCGACGCACTGGTGGTTTTAGGATACTCCCAGAGCGAAGCGGCAAAAGCCGTGGCAGCAGTATCTCCCGACCTGAGCGTGGAGGACACCATCAAAGCGGCGCTGATTCGCCTGATGAAACAGTAGGAGGTTTAGAAAAACATGCCAATTGAGCAGGGATTTGAAGAAGAAAGAATCGTCACCTCCCGCACCTTAGGTGAGGACGGCGACGTGGAATACAGCCTTCGCCCCAAAGTGCTGGGCGAATATATCGGCCAGGAAAAGGTCAAAGAAAATTTAACCGTGTATATAGAAGCCGCAAAGGCAAGAAGAGAAGCTTTAGACCATGTGCTTCTTTACGGCCCTCCCGGACTGGGCAAAACCACCCTCGCCGGCATCATTGCCAACGAAATGGGCGTGTCCATCCGTGTCACATCGGGACCTGCCATCGAAAAGGCAGGGGATTTGGCGGCGATTTTAACCAGTCTATCCCAGGGCGATATTTTGTTTATCGACGAAATCCACCGCTTGTCCCGCAGTGTGGAGGAAATTCTCTATCCTGCCATGGAGGACTATTCGCTGGATATCATATTGGGAAAAGGCCCCGGCGCCCATTCGGTGCGGCTGGACCTTCCCAAATTCACCTTAATCGGTGCCACTACACGAACGGGTCTTTTGACCGCTCCGCTTCGGGACCGCTTCGGCGTTATCAGCCGTTTAGAGCTTTATACCCCGAAAGAACTTTCGGAAATCATCATCCGCTCGGCAGATATTTTAGGCACAAAGATTGAGCCAGCCGGCGCTATGGAAATTGCGCGCCGTTCCCGTGGAACGCCCCGTATTGCCAACCGGATGCTCAAGCGCGTACGCGATTTTGCAGAGGTAAAGGGCGACGGCATCATCACCGATAAGATTGCCGACGAGGCACTTTCCCGTATGGAAGTGGACAAGCTGGGTCTTGACATGATCGACCGCAAAATGATGATGTTTATCATCGAAAACTTCGGCGGCGGTCCGGTGGGCTTAGACACCTTAGCCGCATCCATCGGCGAGGATGCCACCACCATTGAAGACGTGTATGAACCCTATCTTCTGCAGCTGGGCTTTTTAAACAGAACGCCCCGGGGCAGAATGGCAACGGTGCGTGCCTATGAGCATTTCGGCGTAAACTACACGGAAAAACCGGATGATTCAGCGCAGCAATCCATTTTCCATCTGGAAGATTAAAGAAAGGTTTGAAAAACATATGAAAAAATCAGGAAATTTAATGTGGATGATTATAGGCGGCGTTCTGGCGATTGCAGCCGCTGTTGCAATCATTGTTGGCGTAGTGATGCACAATAACGCAAAGGCGCGTGAAGAAGCCTCCGTTGCGGCGCTTTCTTCGGATCTCTACCGCAAGCTGTATAGTCTGAAAGACACAGGCATCAAAGAAGAAGATAAAATTACGGAAATTCGTTCTCTCACGGCTTACTACGGTTATAACGCTGATGTGAGCGGTGCCGAAATCAAAAAGGACGGCAAAAATGAAGGGTTGGTAATCTCTCTCATCAAAAAAGGGAACTACAAGTTGCAGGGCGAAGAACTGGAACAGCAGGCAATGGTGCTTCTGGCGTTGGTTCCCGATCTGGATTTCGTGGAATATACCTTAAAAGACGCAACCTACCGCAAATGGCAGCAATATGGCGAAAATAGCGGCGGTCAGGTTTTTGTGGCAGAAGACGATAAGAAAATGAAGGAATACACCAAAGACGGTTATGCATTTCAGGCGTTTATGGACACAATCCGCCCGTTATACGCCAGCCAGAGCCTGCACGAAGCTGTAGGCAAATTCCTGCAGGAGAAAGCAGATGAGAGCTTTGGCGATGAGGAATGTGCTGTGGAAGCGCACCGTATCGTAAGCGCCCTGGGCAAGGACGGCAAAACAGAGGTCAGCGTTTTAACCACCACCGGCGGATACCGTTTTATCAATGGAAACCTCATTCGTCTGGACAAAATGAATATCAAGCCCGCTAAAATGCTTCTGGTGAAAAATGCAGAAGGAGACTACGAATTGGAGCATGCAGACTTTGCCGATATCGGTACGGAAACCGAAGCCGGCATCCGTCTGATGTTTGTAAAAGAAACGGCAGATAATGTCATTGGAAACCTGGAAACCTTCCGGGAGGACCTGACAAATCAGGAAAAAAAGGCGGCAACTGCTTATGCAACAGCCTTAGGCAGAACCTGCGAAGTAGGAACTTTTGCCGATTTCCCTGTGGTTTATCTGGACAAAAAAGGCGTTTCCTCCGAAGTGATGGACAAGGTTTTGGTAGACCCCAAGCTGATGCCCTATCCCATCTTTATCGGTAACCAGGAGTTTTTGGAAAACGCCAGACGCTATGTGTATGAAACCTCTTATCGCGATGTGGATGATACCATCCTCTTTAAAAAATATGAGTTTAACTCCAAGCAGACCAAGGAAGAATATAAGATTTCAGCAAAAACAGGAGACTATGTAGGCTAAAAATGAAGGGACTGTAGCAAAATGCACAGACCGCATAAAGCATAAATAAGCAGATATAAAGCTGTTTAGAAAGATATAAAAATCAAAAAGAGCTAAAAAAGAATGTAGAAATTTGTTTTACAAACAAATTTCTTGAAAATATCATG
>JAFQLU010000047.1 GCA_017396465.1 Clostridia bacterium
CGCAGGAGCTGGAAAAGGCAATGGAAGAAATCTCGGAAGCTTATCACACCATCTGCAAATCCAGAACATTTATCAGCGAGCTTCGCAGAATCCGAAAGGAATTTCAGGGAAGACCCACGCCCATTTCCCACCTTGCAAGACTGTCCGACAAAATCGGAACAGGCGTTCAGCTTTATGCAAAGCGTGAGGATTTAAACCACACGGGTGCCCACAAATTAAACCATTGCATGGGTGAGGTTCTGCTGGCAAAATACATGGGAAAGAAAAAGGTAATCGCAGAAACCGGAGCAGGTCAGCACGGCGTTGCTATGGCAACTGCCGCCGCATATTTCGGTTTGGAATGTGATATTTACATGGGAGCGGTGGACATCAAAAAACAAGCGCCAAACGTTGCCAGAATGAAGATTTTGGGCGCGAGGGTTGTGGAGGTAACCGACGGACTGCAAACCTTAAAGGAAGCAGTGGACGCGGCTTTTGCGGCGTACTGCAGAGAATATAAGGACGCGATTTACTGCATCGGCTCCGTGGTGGGACCGCATCCATTTCCCTTGATGGTAAGAGATTTTCAGAGCGTGGTTGGCATCGAGGCAAGAGAGCAGTTTATCGATATGACGGGTGAGCTTCCCGATGCGGTGGTTGCCTGCGTGGGCGGCGGTTCCAATGCCATGGGCATGTTCTCCGGCTTCTTAAACGATCCGGTGGATATTTACGGCGTTGAGCCTTTGGGACGCGGAACGGCACTTGGCGATCACGCGGCAAGTCTGAAATACGGTACAGAGGGCATCATGCACGGCTTTAACAGCATTATGCTGAAGGACGAAAACGGCGAGCCGGCTCCCGTATATTCCGTTGCCAGCGGTCTGGATTATCCCTCCTCCGGCCCGGAGCATGCATTCCTGCACACTATCGGCCGAGTGAAATACGATGTGATATCGGATGACGAAACCATCGATGCATTCTTTGAGCTTTCCAGAATGGAGGGCATCATCCCGGCAATCGAAAGCGCTCACGCCGTGGCTTACGGCATGAAGCTGGCAAAAACCATGGGAAAAGGCTCCGTTCTCATCAACCTTTCCGGCAGGGGCGACAAGGACATGGACTATATCATTGAAACATACGGTATCCGTTAAGCAAAGCAAAAGAAAAACGGAGATGCTCCCATCGGGAATGTCTCCGTTTTTGTGTTGGTAATAAAACATTTTTATTCGGGTTTGCATTTCACAATCATTTCCGTCACATTGGTGAGCACAACTTCGCCGTTTTGATTTTTTACCTCAATGGTAAGCTCCACCAAACCATTTTTGGCGTTTCGGCGCTTTGTATCGGAAACGATGCACACGCCGGTTAAAACATCTTCTGCAAACACGGGTTTCAGCCACTCAATTTTGGTGGATTTTCCGGCTAAAAGCGCATCTCCTGCCAAATCAATTTCCAGATACTTTGCCCAGACCGCCATAAAGGACATCACGCCCGGTGCAATCAGCTTTCCGAATATGGTGGACTTTGCGTATTCCTCGTCGGTGTGCAGGGGAATGTTATCGTATTTTTTTGCAAAATCCAGAAGTGCTTCTTTTTCAATTACGGCAGGGGCAAGATGGACCTCTGTGCCGATTTTAAATTCTTCAAAATACATGGTAAGACCTCTTTTATGAAATAGTGTTTATAGAAATTTATCTTTTGCGTTTCACATATTCCGACGGTGTTGTGCCGGTGTATTTTTTAAAGTTTTTGGCAAAATAGGACAAATCGTCAAAACCGCATTGCTCCGACACCTCGCGGATGGAATACTGCCCCGTGAGAAGCATTTTTTTTGCCGCCTCACAACGGGTTTTGTTGATGAAGGAAATGGGTGTTTCCCCGGTCTTTTTTTTGAACTCGCGCAGAAAATAATATTTGCTCAGACCTGCCTCCGCGGCAATTTCGTCCAGCGTCATTTTCTGTGTGATGTGCGCCTTCATATACCCGATGGCAAGGCGAATGTTTTCATCCTTCACCGATACCTGTGCCGAAGTTTTCGGTGCGGCTTCTGCATAATGCCGTGTCAGATAAACCATCAGGTTCAAAACGGCAGAGCGGATGCCGGCGTTTTTATAAGGATGGTCAGCATGAAACTCGTCTGCAACCGCTTCAAACAGTTCGGATGCTGTTTTATCACGCACCGGTGTGCGGTATATAATATCCTCCGTCATCAGGTCGTTGGCGTGGCAGAAATCCTCGTCCACAATCAGGCAATGGTAGTACACTACGGCATCGGAATAAATGGCGTGGGGAATATTGGCGTTTACGATAAACAAATCCCCGGCGGAAACGGGAAAGGTCTGCGTTCCGCACTGCACGAAGCCTTCACCCTTCTGAAAGTGCAGAAGCTCAACAGAGGTGTGCCAGTTAAAGTTGTGTTCTTTATCTGCGTTTCGCTTTTGAATATCCAGATGGAAAATAAAAGGAAGCTTTCGTTCGCTTAAAAGATGCGTTTCATATATGTTTTTATCCATAGATACACCAGCCTTAGCAATATATTATTAAAAGAGCAATTTCGTTCTAAAGAAATTATACTATAAAGGGAAACAAAAGGCAACTGTTTTTTCGGATTTTCGGAACGATTTTTTTCTGAAAATAGTCATCCTGTATTGACTTTATTTATGAAATGAGGTATAATTAAACTGTCTGTAATCAAAACGTAACATAAATGCGTTGCAGAGAAAATATTACACAAAGGAGAGGGCATAAAATGAAAAAAGTTTTATCTCTGATTCTTGCGCTGATGATGGTGATGACCGCAGGTGTCATGGCAGTCAGTGCAGCAGATGTTTCGTCTACCTATCTGGATGGCGACAGCTTTTTCTATTCCTTTGAAAGTGAAAGCGACTTGTCCCATGTAGGCATGAAATTTGACGAACAGGGTACCGGTAATTTCCAGGATGAAAACATCAAAAAGTACACCACACCCGGTGCAAACGGCTCCAACGGTGCCGTTGGTATCCATGTCGAAACTGCGGTAAACAACGGTAACACCAGTGCCGGCGTTATGGGCTTCATCATGTATCCCGGCGTGGAGTATGAATTAACCTTTAAAATCAAGCTGTTTTCCAGAGAGAATTTAAAGGCAGCTCCCCAAATGGGCGTGTTCTTCATGACCAGCAATGCAGAAGTCTTCAAAGACGAAGCCTGCACCCAGTCTGAAGGCAAGGTCAGCAACAGATATCAGTACACAACGCACAATTTAAGCACAGTTATTCCTGTAGAAAACGGCGTTGTGTCCGGTGACTGGTGCACCTATACCACAAAGGTTTCCATCGGCAATAAGTTTTCCAGTGGCTACGTTCCCGCAGGAAAACCCGTACCTATGAACATGTTTTTAAGAATCGGCGGTGTTCACGCGTTAACCGATAACATCTATACAGATGAATTTAACGCAAGCTGCGGAACCCACACCTCCGGCTCTTCGCAGAGAAAATCCTACTGGCTGGAATATGCTTTAGACGATGTTGGTCTGCGCCGTGCTTCTTACGAAGAAGCACCTAAAGAAGATGAGGATCCTGCTCTGTGGCGTGTGGACTTTGAAGACAGTAGCTGGACAGGTGCTGTTCCCAGTGCAACTGTGACCTATGGTTATGCATCCAAAACAGCAATTGTCAGCGATGTACCTGCAGCGATTGCAGACACCTCCAAAGGCGCCGTAGAAGCAACATACAGCCAGCACAACGGTAACAACGGTTACATGGAATTTAATATTTATGCTTCCAATCCGGCGGTAAAAATGCAGTATAACCGTGCATACCATATTTCCTTCTGGATGAAGGGCTCCGAGGCAATGGCAAAATACTATGCCGATACGACAATTAAAAAAGGAAAGAGTACACAGATTATTCCGGAACGCGGAAGCACAAGCCGTTTAAACCGTGTATTCCCCAAATGGACCGGATACTCCCTTCCCCAGGCGGTTACCACAGAATGGAAAAAATACGACATTCTCTGGTATGAAAAAATCCCCGGTGATATCGCTATGAGCGAAGAAGCAACCAGTGATACAAGGTTCCATGTAAGAACCGCGGCGGTTCCCGGAACAACCGATGCAAACTTCACCTATACCAGCCCCGATGGTGTGACCTACGGTATCAGCGACTTCAAGGTTTATCTGGATGAATTCGTTGTAACACCTTTGGATATTGCATTTAACGGTGACTTCGCAAGAAACGGCTCCGACACCGATTTCACTTCTATATACTATAACGGCGAAACAAATGCACAGCAAAGAACAGAGAACCGCGACGTGATTTCTGCCGGCATTTTCGGCAGCGGCACCATCACAGAGGACGCATCCTTTGCGGCAGCTTCCGGTATGGATAACAAAAACGTTCTGAAGGTAAAAGCAGAAGATGCTGCACCTTCCCAGATTGTTCATATTGAGGATAACGTACCTTACCGCATCAGCTTCTGGGCGAAAGCGGACGATGAAGCTTCTGTCGGCAAACCGATTCACACCGTTCTCGACCGTGATATCATCGGCGAAATTCGTGACAATGAGGAAACCATTATCGTAGAAGCAAAGACCAAAACAGAAATCACCGTAAACGCAGACAAATACGACGGCTACGGTAATCTTACCGGTCAAACCGGCAGCGTGCCCAACTATTTATATAGCGGTACCTTAGAGCACACATGGCACAAGCCCGGTGTTTTAGGCCTTAACAGTGCAACAGAAGCTCTCGTATACGATGACTTCTACGACAGAGCTTTCTCCAAAAATACACAGGCAGGCAAAGCGCCTACCGCATTCGTATATCAGTACTATAACGGCTCTGAATGGGTAAATGCAAACGAAGCAAACTACGAAACAACCAACGTACTTTCCTCTGAATGGAAATACTATGAAATGGATTATCAGTGGGATTACGAAGGTAAGCACTACAGACTGCCCGAACTGGTAATCGATGCTGACGCAAACTACAGCTTGGCAAACATCAAAGTAGAAGATAGATCCGATGTTGTTGGTGCTCCTGCTGAATTCACAGCTGAAAACATTAAGGTTGTCAGCAACACCGGCAGCAACCGTCTCTCTACAGGCGAAGAATTCACCGTTACATGGGATTTTGTATCCACAAACGGTATTGCAACAGAAGAAGCTGCAGGCACACTGGTAAAAGTGTATGCAGACACCGAAACCCCTTACCTGATTGGTACTGCAAAAGCAGATAAACCGGGCGAAGTTACCTTAACTGCAACAAACGAACTGTTCGGTAAGGACTTAAGAGTAGAAGTGATTCCCAAGGATGTGAACGGCGACTTCGGTATTCCTGCATCCACCGCAACAGGCATTAAAGTAGTTTACACAGTAGAAACAGCATTTAAGTTAGCAGCAGGTGAAACATCTGTTGATTGGAGCGCAACCGTAAAGAGCGCAGGCGAAACAGCTTCCGCTAACGCATATGTTGCATCCTATGATGCAAATGGTCAGCTTATCGATGCTACCATCACACCTCTTGCTATCTCGGACGGTGTGAACACCATCTCCGGTAACGTTCCATTCTCAGACAGTGCAGTGAAACTGAAGCTGTTCCTGTGGGATACAAACTATGCTCCTTTGATTGAAGCGAAAACAATCAACATGCACGCAGTAAATAAAGATCCCTTCGCAGGAGACGACACCATTAACATTGCGTACCTTGGCGACTCTCTGTATGCAGGTGCAGGTGCTTCTTCTAACGCAGAAAAATGGGTTTACCAGGTTGGTGCATGGTTTGAAGAAACCTACGAAAAAGACGGCGTGACCGTGAATAACTTCTATAAAGGTGCCGGCGGTACCACAACAGAATACAGTGCGGCTCGTCTGTACCGCGATATCATTGCAAACGATCCTGACCTTGTATTCTTCAGCCACACCTGCAACGACGGCAACCGTGACACCAGAAGAAACATGGAATTCGTGGTTCGTTCTCTGATGCAACTGGAGAATCCGCCCTATATCGTGTTCACACGTTCCACAAACCGCGGCTTGAGCGAATCCAACGGTTACGGTAACCAGGTTGCAAATCACTACAACCTGCCCTTAATCGACGACCGCGACGCATACATCCGCGCACTTGCGAAAAACGGTAACACCATGGCAGATTACTTCATCGCCGACGGTGTTCATCCCAACGATTTAGGTTATGACGTTATCACAGAAGAAGTTATCGCCCGCATGCAGACAGGCAGATACTATGTGAAAGCTACAGAGCCTGTAAATAAGCTTTTAGATAACTCCGGTGCGATTACCAGCATGACAAACTTCTGCTCTAATGATGCAAGAGTAACTGCAACAGGCTTTACCGCAATCAATGGTGGTATGAAATCCACCGCAGTTGGCGATACACTGTCCTTCAGCTTCACCGGTAACGTGCTGGCATTCTCTTACGGTCTGAACCAGTATGGCTGCAAGCTGGAAGTATATGTGGACGATAAACTGGTATCCACCATCAATCCCTACTATCCGGGACTTACCTCCAACATGCTTGTTGGTAAAGAAAACTCCATTATCTACGATTTAGATAACGGCACACACAATGTTGTTGTGAAAACCGTAACCGGTCAGGATACATCTTCTGCTCCGCAGACGGTTGTATACGACATCTTCACAGGTACCTGGGTAAAATAAACGAAAATAAGCCTTATAATGCCCCGAACGCATGTTCGGGGCATTGTTTTTGTAAATAGGTTGCTTTTTGCCGCAGAATGTGGTAAAATAGTCCCATAAGGATGTGACAAGATGAAAAAAAATATCTGGGAAAATGTATATTACCGATTAAACGACGAAACAGAAATCAAGCTGGCGGTGTTGTTTTGCATCCGGTATGCGGATATGCCCATTTCCGATATCGAGGTGAAGCACTTTATGCTGGAAGCCACCAGCGTGGATTTTATCGACCTTTGCTCGGCAATCAGCGCTGTGCAGGCGGACGGATATATCCGCGTGGTATCCCGTGAGGAAATCGAAAAGTATGACCTCACACTGCGCGGCGGCGAAACGCTGGATATGTTTGAAGATAAAATTATGGCAAGCGTGAGAAGCTCCCTGCGCCGTGCAATCGACGAATATTTCCGCAGAGAGCAGAATAAAACGCAGGTGCGCTGTGAGATTGAACCGGTGTCTAAAGATGCTTATGGCGTGAATATTGAGCTCAAAGAGGGAAAAGATACGTTTGTTACCATGTCTCTCTTTGCAGGAAGCAAGGATAAGGCATACAGTCTTCGTCGCGGATTTTTGAGCGACCCTATGGGAATGTATGCAGAATTTGTGAAGCTGCTTTCGGAGGCAGACCCGAAAAAGGATGAAGAAAATGTTTGATGTTATAGTCATAGGCGGCGGTCCTGCGGGGCTGACGGCGGCGCTTTATTGTGGCCGTGCAGGGCTTTCCTGCATGGTTCTGGAAAAAATGTTTTTCGGCGGACAGATGCTGAAAACCTCGGAAATTGATAATTACCCCGGTGCGCCGAACATAGAAGATACCTTTGCCTTTTCCGAAACGCTCCGTGCACAGGCGGAAGCCTTTGGTGCGGAATTCAAAATGGAAGAAGTGGTCTCGGTGTCTCATGAAAACGGCGTGCAGACGGTGAAAACCGCAGAAGGGGAATACCGGACGAAAACGGCGATTTTAGCCACCGGAGCAAAACCCAAAAAGCTGGGAGTGCCGGGAGAAGAGGCATATAGCGGTCGTGGTGTTTCTTATTGCGCAACCTGCGACGGTGCGTTTTTCCGTGGCAAAACCGTTGCCGTAGTCGGCGGAGGTGACACGGCGCTTGAGGACGCGGTGTATCTTTCCGCCATGTGTGAAACGGTGTACCTGATTCACAGAAGAGATGCGTTCCGTGCGTCGAAAATTCTGGTAGAACGGGCGAAAAAGGCGGATAATATCAAGTTCGTGTTAAACCGTAATGTAACCGAGGTGAAAGGGGACGGAAAGCTGGTAACGGGCGTGTGCCTGGATAGCGAAGAAGTTCTTCCCGTCAGCGCTGTGTTCTTTGCGGTGGGAACCGTGCCGGAAAGCGAATGGCTCAAGGGTTTTGCGAAAACAGATGAAAACGGCGCAGTTTTATCGGACGAACGGTTTATGACCAATGTCCCCGGCGTGTTTGTGGCAGGGGATTTACGCAAAAAAGCATTGCGACAGGTCATCACCGCTTGTGCAGATGGTGCAGAATGTGCCCATCAGGCTTTGCGGTTTTTGATGGAAAACGACTAAATCCTCCAAAAGAAAAAATAAAATATTGAAAAAAGACAGATAGTATGGTAAAATGATACAATAGGATTATCTGTTGACACATAAACCGCCGTGGACAGAATCCACGGTGGTTTTTATATTCAAAAGGGAGGATTACCGAATATGTCTAATGTACCTGAAATTTTTGCATCACAAGTGTTTAACGATCATGTGATGCGACAGCGTTTGCCCAAAGACATTTATAAGGCGCTGAAAAAAACGGTGCAGATGAGCAAGCCTTTGGACAAGAGCATTGCAAACGTTGTGGCATCTGCGATGAAGGACTGGGCAATTGAGCGCGGCGTTACGCATTATACCCACTGGTTCCAGCCGCTTACCAGCGTTACGGCAGAAAAGCACGACAGCTTTATTTCTCCCTTGGGAGACGGCAGTGTGATTTTGGAGTTTTCCGGAAAAGAGTTGGTGCAGGGCGAATCTGATGCATCGAGCTTCCCCTCCGGCGGTCTGCGCGCTACCTTTGAAGCCCGTGGCTACACCGCGTGGGACCCCACCTCCTATGCTTTTATCAAAGACAATACGCTTTGCATTCCCACCGCTTTTTATTCCTACGGCGGGGAAGCGCTGGATAAAAAAACGCCCCTGCTTCGTTCCATGGATGCCATCAACGAGCAGGCGCTGAGAATCTTAAGACTCTTCGGGAAAACGGATGTAAAACGTGTGGTTACCACCGTGGGTCCCGAACAGGAGTATTTTCTGGTGGAACGGGATATGTTCCACAAAAGAAAAGACCTGATTTACACGGGCAGAACCCTTTTTGGCGCCATGCCTCCCAAGGGGCAGGAAATGGACGACCATTATTTCGGAACCATCAAGCCCCGTGTGGCGGCGTTTATGAAAGAGCTGGATGATGAGCTCTGGAAATTAGGCGTCTTGGCAAAAACAGAGCATAACGAGGCGGCTCCGGCACAGCACGAGCTTGCCCCCATTTTTACCACCACCAACATCGCGGCGGACCATAATGAGCTGACCATGGAGCTGATGCAGAAAATCGCTCATAAGCACGGTCTTGCCTGCCTTCTGCACGAAAAACCCTTTGCCGGTGTGAACGGTAGCGGTAAGCATAACAACTGGTCCTTATCCACAGACGATGGCGCAAACCTTTTCGAGCCGGGAGAATCTCCCATTGAAAACGCGCAGTTTTTGCTGTTTATGGCGGCTGTCATCAAAGCTGTGGACGAATATCAGGAGCTTCTCCGTATTTCCGTTGCAACAGCCGGAAATGACCACCGTTTGGGTGCGGCTGAAGCACCTCCTGCCATTATCTCCATGTTTTTAGGAGAAGAGCTGGAGGCGGTTTTAAGCGCCATTGTTAATGAAGACGATGACTATGTGCACCACGGAAAAGAGGATTTTGAGGTTGGCGTTTCAGTGCTTCCTAAAATCTCCAAAGACGCAACAGACAGAAACCGTACCTCGCCCTTTGCATTTACGGGGAATAAGTTTGAGTTCCGTATGCTGGGCTCCGCATCCTCCATTTCCGATGCCAACGTGGTGTTAAATACCATCGTGGCAGAAGCGCTTTGCCAGTTTGCAGACGCATTGGAGCTGAGCCCCACTGTGGAAGAGGATTTGCATAATGTGATTCAGGCAACCATCGTAAAGCATAAGCGCATCCTGTTCTCCGGCGACAGCTATAGCAAGGAATGGGAAGAAGAAGCAAAACGCCGCGGTCTTTATAACTTAAAAACCACCGCAGAGGCACTTCCGCATTTTGTGTCGGAGAAGAATGTGAAGCTCTTCACCAAGCATCGTATCTTCACCGAAGTGGAAATGCATTCCCGTCTGGAAATCCTGATGGAGAACTACAATAAAACCGTGAACATCGAGGCGCTGACGGCGCTTGAAATGATTAAAAAAGAAATCATTCCTGCGGTTTGCGCATACATGAAGGACTTGGGCGAAACGGCGTCTTACAAGCAAGGCTTAAATGTGAATATTTCCAATGCTTTAGAGCTTAAAATTCTCTCCAAGCTTTCGAACCTTTCATCCGCTCTGTTTACGAAAGCAGAGAAGCTGGAACGGGATATGAAGAAAATCCCGGCAGAGGATGTGAAAGGACGGGCAGACTATTATAAAGATGTTATCATCCCCGATATGCAGGCGGCAAGAGAAATTGCCGATGAGCTGGAAACCCTGGTGGGAGAATCCTACTGGCCCTATCCTACATATGGAGATTTGTTGTTCGGCGTAAAATAAGGTATTCCAAAAGTAGGTTTTCCGCAAACCGAACAGGGAAACCGTCCTATTATCTGAAAAAATAACGGCGTGTCCGATTGGACACGCCGTTATTGCGTATTTTCTACATTTTAAAAACAATTGTTTTTCCTTTTTTCTGCAAAGGGCCGGGGAGAATCTTGTCTTTCAGGCTGTTTCCTGCAATATCGGTATCCAGCACAATGTTTTCGCCGTTTGCTGTTTCAAAGAGCTGTTCCGTCATGCGGGGAACGGGCAGTTCATGTGAATGCATCACGGTGCAGGGAATCTCCATATCCGGCATGGAAACTTCGGCATAGAACACACCGTTTTCCTCAGAAATGGTCAGTTTTGCTTCTGTTTCAACTGCCTTATAGTTTTTCTCTTTGTCATAAGGCTTTGTGCCTCCGGCATAAAGATTTCTGTCGATATAAACCGGTTGACGCAAATTCCAGTATGAACCTACATCCATAGAAGCATCTTGGTAATATGGAGCGAGTACTTGCTCCATATATTCTTCTATGCCGTCAGGACAACCATTGAAATAATCCAGGCCTTGTGTGCAGAATACATTCTGATAATATCTGTCATCTGCAGTGAAAATCATCGAGGTTCCGGCAAGAACGGTAGAATGCGGAAGATGATAGGGGGTGTATCTTTTTCTTTCTTCAAAAACAAGCAGCGCTCCACCAAACCAATTGTGAATATACGCATTTCCCTGAGCAACGTTCCGAAGACTCACTTTGGAATTAAAAATGTTGTTGTCCACAAGACAAGGACCGTGAGAAACCTCGATAAACAAGTCTTCTACGCCGTTGTTTTCAAAAAACAGGTTACTGCTCACTCTTACGCCCTGCGCCTGCCAGTCCAGCCACAAGCCTCTGTGGCAATGGTGGATGCAGTTGTGGTGAATATAGGTATCGATAGCCGCGTGGAACTTGATGCCGCCGATTTCGCAACCCATAAATTCCTCTTTATCGGCAATATGATGAATATGATTTCCGTAAACCTCGGAAAAAGCACAGCCCATATGACCGACTACGCCTGCCTGACCGCAATCGAAAATATGATTGTTACGGACAATGTGGGAGCCGATGGTCTCTTTCGACCAGCCTGCCTGCACTGAGCGGAACACGATTTCAAGCTGCTCACGGAATCCCGGTTTTTTATGGTTGGTGACCGTTGCATTATCACCCAATTCACCGTCTCGTCCCAAGCTGATAGCCGAGCAACGGGAATGGTGAAGTGTGTTGTTTTCAATCACCCAACCCTTGCACCAGCGAGCCCAGATCATTCCGTCCTGCTTTGCGGTAGGTGGACCCCAGTTGGTTGCCGCATGGCACATAGTAAAGCCGGAAACGGTGATGTAGTTTATATGTGTGCGGATTGGCGCAAAGCAGTATTTGCGCGCGTGGAATTCTACAAGAGCATCCTGCGGATTTTTCTTTCCAAAGTTTGCATAAATGGTTGTTTTCTCTTCTGTCACTTCTGCAAAATATGCCATTTCGGTGTTTGCTGTATTTTCTTTTTCCAGCTGTTCAGCCAAAGGTGCACCGTCTATATACACGGCACCGGTGTGCAGATTGGGACGAAGCGGACGAATAAACCAGTCGCCCCAAATTTCTTCCGCAAAGGGATTCCCGTCAGAAAAAATACTGTTCGGAATTTCGCAGGTCCAAAGCTCACCTGTTTTCACCCAATTATCGACCACCTCGGAGCCCTTGATGATAACCTCTTCCCCTTCTGCAGCACGGTATGTAATGCGCATTTTGTCGTTTGCACCACTGTGCATGGGCTTTACCCATTCGCGATACACGCCTTCGTGTACGATAACCGTATCGCCGGGCTGTGCCAGCTCTGCAGCTTTGGAAATGGTGAGAAACGGATTGTCTTTTGTTCCGGGATTGGTATTACATCCTGTTTTTGCTACATGATATTCCATAATATGCCTCCTTATCTTCCGAATAAAACGGTATT
Organism: Clostridia bacterium; assembly: GCA_017396465.1. Lineage (GTDB taxonomy): Bacteria > Bacillota > Clostridia > UBA1381 > UBA9506 > Congzhengia. Next base: position 12,429 of record JAFQLU010000047.1, read on the forward strand.
TACAATGTTTTCTAAATATTCCTGTCTGCCGCTGCAGGGATTTTCCACGGATCCCATTTTTTCTGCAACTGCCGCCAGCTCTTCTAAGGTTGCGTTGCCACTTAAGATTTTCTTGCCTAAATCAGACTGAAAGCTTTTATATTTTTCCTGAATGAACGCATCAATTCTGCCGTCGTCTATCAGCTTTGCGGCGTTGATTAACCCCAGAGCATATGTGTCCATACCTAAAATGAATGCATGGAACATGTCTTCATAGGTGTAGCTGGGACGGCGATTCTTTGCATCAAAGTTAAAGCCGCCGGTAAGACCGCCCGCCTTTACCACCTCGTACATACACATGGTTGCGGTGTAAACATCGGAAGGGAATTCATCGGTGTCCCAGCCCAGGAGCCAGTCGCCCTGGTTGGCATCGATGGAGCCCAGCATGCCGTTGATAGCAGAAATGCGCAGTTCATGCTGGAAGGTGTGACCTGCCAGTGTTGCGTGGTTTGCTTCAATGTTCATCTTAAAGTCTTTGTCTAAACCGTACTGACGCAGGAATCCGATTGCTGTTGCGGCATCAAAATCATACTGATGCTTCATGGGTTCCTTCGGCTTGGGTTCAATATAGAAATCGCCGGTAAAGCCGATGGAGCGGCCGTAGCTAACTGCCATTTTCATAAGGCGTGCAATGTTTTCCTGCTCAAATTTTACATCGGTGTTGAGAAGGGTTTCATAGCCCTCTCTGCCGCCCCAGAATACATAGCCCTTACCGCCTAATTTCACGGTGAGCTCCAATGCTTTTTTCACCTGAGCCGCCGCAAAGCAATAAACCTCTGCGGAATTGGTGCTTCCGGCACCTGCTAAAAATCTGGGGTTGGAGAACATGTTTGCCGTACCCCACAGACACTTGATGCCGGTTTCCTTCATTTTCACCAGCATGTAGTCTGTGATTTCGTCTAAACGGCGGTTGGTTTCTTTTAAATCATCGCTTTCGGGAACAATGTCCACATCGTGGAAGCAGAAATATTCGATACCTAATTTCTGCATAAATTCAAAGCCAGCATCCACTTTTGCTTTTGCGTGCTCCATGGTGCCTTTTTCTGTGCCGAAGGCTTTGTCTGCCGTATCGCGACCGAACATATCGGTGCCTGCGGCACATAAATTGTGCCACCAAGCCATAGCAAAGGGCAGATGCTCCTTCATAGGCTTGCCTAACACGATTTTGTCGGCATCATAAAACTTAAACGCGAAAGGATTTTTGCTTTCGGGACCTTCGTAATTGATTTTCGGGATATTTGTAAAAATAGACATATTATATTCCTCCTATAATTGTTTATAAACTTCTTTTAATGCAGGGTAAAGCTTCTTGAAAGCTTGGTATTTTGCTTCATATCGTGCAGCAATTTCGCTGTCGGGCGTAAGCTCGCCACGGGTTTTAATCAGCGCATCCACGCACGCCTGAACGGATTCATACGCACCGTCTGTCACCATGGCAAGCATTGCAGCACCATAGCCGGGGCCTTCCTCACAGGAGGGCAGGGTGATGGTAACGTTCAGCACATTGCAGATGATGCTCTGCCACAGAGGCGATTTTGCACCGCCGCCGCAGAGCATACTGGTGCTGATATCAATGCCAAGACTTTTTGCTACCTCCAAATTATCACGCATGGCAAATGCAACGCCCTCAAGGACTGCCTGCACCATATCACTTCTTGTGGTGTCGGGACGCATACCGATAAACATACCTCTGGCATCGGTATCGTTTAAAGGACTGCGCTCACCCATCAGGTAAGGCAGAAAATACACATGATTGTTGCCAAGACGCTCTTTCGTAATGTCCGCCTGCTCTTTGGCATAGTCCGCGGTGTTTAAAATGTCTTCACAGAACCATTTGTTGCAGGATGCCGCAGAGAGCATGCATCCCATCAGGTGGTATCCGCCGTCGGAATGGCAGAAAGAGTGCAGAGCATTGTTGCTGTCCACAGAAAAACGCTCCGAGGAAATGAAAATGGTTCCCGATGTGCCGAGAGAAATGTTGCATTTTCCTTCGCCCACCGTTCCTGTGCCGATTGCCGCACCGGCATTGTCACCTGCGCCGGGCGCAACCTTCACGGTTTCGGGAAGACCGAGAAGGGAAGCAATTTCGGGCGTCAGTGTTCCGATACAATCGTAGCTTTCGGAAAGAGAAGGCATCTGCTCACTGCTGATATGGCAGATGTCCAGCATTTCTTGAGACCAGCATTTGTTTGCTACGTCCAGCAGGAGCATACCCGAAGCATCGGAGTAATCCGTAACATGCTTTCCGGTTAAACGGTATGTGATATAATCTTTGGGAAGCATGATTTTTTTGATTTTTTCAAAGTTTTCCTTTTCGTGCTTTTCCATCCAAAGAATTTTCGGTGCGGTAAAGCCTGCAAAGGCAATGTTCGCCGTGCGTGCAGAAAGAGCTTCCTTTCCGATGACGGTGTTTAAATATTCTGTTTCCTCTGCGGTTCTTCCGTCGTTCCATAAAATGGCTGGGCGGATGACTGCATCGTTTTCGTCCAGAACCACAAGACCATGCATCTGACCGGCTGTGCTGATGCCGCGGACCATGGATTTGTCGATGCCATCGGTAAGCTCCGATATGCCGGAAACCAAAGCATCCCACCAATCCCCGGGGCTTTGCTCACTCCAGCCGGGATGGGGATAGCATACGTCGTAGGATTTAGAAACTGTTTTTTGCGTGTTGCCGCCTTCGTCCACCAACAAAAGCTTTAAGGCGGATGTTCCAAGGTCGGCACCGATATAATAAGGCATAAAAACTCCTCCTTTTCTTGATTCTGATTTCAGTTTAGCATAGTAGGCTTGACAAATCTCGCAAAAAAGCATATAATATATAGACAAAATTTGTCATACAGGAGAAAAATATGTTTTACGAATTCAATCATTTCGGGTTTTCGGAATATTTCCGCAAGGAATACGGCGCAAACTTCAATTTTCCCGTGCATCTGCATCATTCCTTTGAGGTTATTGTGGTAACCGAAGGGGAGATGGAGGTAACCGTTGACGAAAAGAAGTTCTGCATCGGGCAGGGGGAAGCCGTGTTGATTTTTCCCAATCAGCTTCATGAACTGAAAAGTGAAAACAGCCGGCATATGCTTTGTATTTTTTCGCCGGAGCTGGTGATGGCGTATAGCTCCAAGGTGCAGAAAATGCGGCCTGTTTCCAATCGATTTGTGCCGGACGAATACATCATTTCTTCTCTTGACCGTTTAAGCGAAAATGCTTCGGTTTTTGAGAAAAAGGGTATATTATACACGTTATGCGCTGAATTCGACAGAGCCATATCCTATGCGCCTTATGATGACCCGGATAAAGACCTTCTTCACAGCACCTTTTCCTTTGTGGAACAGAATTTTCAGGGCGAATGCTCTTTAAAGGAGCTGGCAGACCAAACGGGATATAGCTATTCCTATGTGTCCCGATGCTTTAAAAAGGTGACGGGGATTTCCTATCATACCTATGTGAATCAGTACCGCATCAGAAACGCCTGCTATCTTTTAAGCAATACGGATGACACGGTGCTAAAATGTGCCATGGAAAGCGGATACACATCTCTTCGCAGCTTTAACCGGAATTTTGCAGAAATGCTGGGCGTCACGCCGATGGAGTATCGTGCAAAGCAAAAGGGAGAATGATATTTCTTTCCATTCCTTATTCTGCCGCCTTTTCGGCATCATTCCCGTTTTCGCCATTTAGCCACCTTATACCATATTGACTTTTTCACGTTACTGTGTTATAATGTTATGCGGTTGGTCGGGGTAAGGCTCCCGACCGGTCCGCTCGTTGGTTGGGTAGTTGTCTATTTGGTGTAGTGGCTACCCAGCTTTTTTATTTTACCTTTGCTTCTTTTATGATTTCCGAAGGAAAAAGTAAAAAAAGCAAAAAAAGAACCCGACACCGTTGGTGTCGGGTTTCGTGCTTCTTATAAGATGCTTCCCTGATACAGAGGATATTTTGCGCAGAGTGCTTCCACACGCTTTGCAACTTCCTCCTTGGAGCCTTCAAAGTCGGATATGAGCATATGAATCAGTGTACCGATTTCAACCATATCGTCTTCTTTCATGCCACGGGAGGTAACGGCAGGTGTGCCGATACGGATACCGCTGGTGATAAAGGGGCTTCTGGTTTCAAAGGGAATGGTGTTTTTGTTCACAGTGATGCGAACTTCGTCTAAACGGTGTTCTGCTTCTTTACCGGTTACGTCAAAGTTGGTCAGGTCAACCAGCATCAGGTGGTTGTCTGTGCCGCCGGAAACCAACCGGAAGCCTTTTTCCGTTAAGGTGTTTGCCAGAACGCTTGCGTTTTTCACAATCTGTGTCTGATATGCTTTAAAGTCATCTGTGAGTGCTTCTTTGAAGCAAACTGCTTTAGATGCAATCACGTGCATCAGAGGACCGCCCTGAATACCGGGGAAGATGGCTTTGTCAATCATTTTTGCATATTCTTCTTTGCACAAAATCAAACCGCCTCTGGGGCCACGCAGAGTTTTGTGCGTTGTGGTGGTAACAAAATCCGCATAGGGCACGGGATTGGGATGCAGACTTGCCGCAACCAAACCTGCAATGTGCGCCATATCAACTAAGAAGTATGCGCCCACTTCCTTTGCAATCGCGCCGAACTTTTCAAAATCGATGGTTCTGGGATATGCACTTGCACCGGCTAAAATCAGCTTGGGCTTGCATTCCTTTGCCAGACGCAGGATTTCATCATAGTCAATCTTTTCGTCCTTTTCGCTTACACCGTAGGGAACGATGTTAAAGTATTTACCGGAAATGTTAACAGGGCTGCCGTGAGACAAGTGACCGCCGTGAGACAGGTTCATGGAAAGAACGGTGTCGCCGGGCTCGAGGGCTGCAAAGAATACGGCAAGGTTTGCCTGTGCGCCGGAGTGGGGCTGAACATTTGCATGCTCTGCACCGAACAGCTCTTTTGCGCGCTCTCTTGCCAGCTCTTCAGCCTTATCCACGATTTCACAACCGCCGTAGTAACGCTTGCCGGGATAGCCTTCTGCATATTTATTGGTCAAAGGAGATCCCATTGCCGCCATAACTGCCTCAGAAACGCAGTTCTCGGAAGCAATCAGCTCGATGTTGCGATTCTGTCTGTCCAGCTCTTCCATGATAACGGAAGCGATGGCAGGATCCGTGTTTTTGATGTGATCAAAGGAAAACATGTATATACCTCCGGGAAATTATTTTCTTTTCTTTTTCTTTGTGTGGTGAATCTGCTTCTTTTCTTTGGGCTGTTCGGGGTGTTTCTTTAAGATAACTGCTGTGATAACAGCCATAACGATGAAGTATACCAGCATCAGCAGGAATACGATGATAACTGCGTTTTTAGCGGTTAAAGCGGGAATCAGACGGGGCAGGAAGGTGATAGCACCTGCGATGAACATGCCCAGGAATACGGGAGCCCATTTTAAGAATTTTTCGTTTTTTGTTTTGCCTAAAACAGCAAACACGATAGCTGCAACTGCAGAAACAATAGCAATCACGCCTACAACGTTCTGTGCCTGGTTTACATAGCCTGCGCTGATAAAGTTATAAACATACAGCATAATCAGTGCGCCGCACAGGAGAATACCGAAGTTTAAAATCAGTCTGTTGGATACGTGCTCGCGTTGTTCTTTTGTCATAAACTTTGTCATTTTCTTCTAAACCTTTCTGCCCGAAATATTTTTTGCTTTTGCAGAAGAGGGCGGCTCCTGCTTATTTTATGGAAATTACTTTCCTTTTAAACAAAATCTTATTCCATTTCGCCAAAATGGAACATTGCGGCGGTCAGCACCGTGTGCCCGGCGGTTTCCGTTCTGAGGATTCTTCTTCCTAACGTTACGGTCGGGACATCGGCTTCCTGAAACAGCGCGATTTCCTTATCGGAAAAACCGCCTTCGGGACC
>JAFQLU010000048.1 GCA_017396465.1 Clostridia bacterium
GACAGATTATGTGCGGTCTGTTCATAACATCATAACCTTTCTGATTTTATTTTAATCTGTAATGCCCTTAATAACCTTTCTTTCCCTTAAATATTACCACTTTTTAAGGGAAAAGTCAAAGAATCAAGCAAATTTACCCTTATTTATTGTTTGTTTTCAAGGTAAAGTTATTCTGCAAAACTGTTTTATCGTTTCATATATTTTATCTAACATTTTTCTAGCACTTTTCTAGCGAAAACCCAAAAAAGCTATCTAAAAGTGGCAATACGAAAATCGCAAGAACAGCAAAGGCTTTGAAGGATTTTAACCCCTCAAAGCCTTGATTTTATGCAGTTTTTATCGTTTTTTAAGTTCCTTTAACTTCCGCTTATTTTCTCTATCTAAAAACACTGTCTAACAGCTCGACGTTGCCTCGCGTCTCGCTTTCCGACCACGGCACAACCCTGCGCCTTCGCTTCCCCTGCCACCGGCAGCGCTCAGGCTCGGTTCCTCCGATTATTCGCCCGTCGTCGGGCTCAAGAAACCCGGAGATATATCCCCAAATCCAAAGTTCCATCCCTTGCATACAACAAAAAACTCCTCGATCAAAAGACCAAGGAGTTTTTTTGGTGGGCCTTCAGGGATTCGAACCCGGGACCTACCGGTTATGAGCCGGTTGCTCTAACCAACTGAGCTAAAGGCCCGAAATATATGGTGACCCGTACGAGAATCGAACTCGTGTTACCGCCGTGAAAGGGCGGTGTCTTAACCGCTTGACCAACGGGCCACAATTTTGACTTTATTATTATAACAGAATTTCCGTTCAATGTCAAGATAATTTCTTCAAAAGAATAACAATTCTTTTATGCTTTTTTAATAAAAAAGCAGCATCCACAAGGGATGCTGCTTTTCGGTTTGGTTGCGGGGGCCAAATTTGATACCTGCGACCTTCGGGTTATGAGGTGATATCAGGTTACTTTACCACAACATCTACACTTGCGGTGATATATCTGTCCCCTTGAAAAACGCAGGCACGTACATTACATATGCCTTCACCCACAGCTGTGATGATACCATTTGCATCCACGACAGCAACAGATTCGTCTGTAGAATAATACCGGATATTGTAGCCGGAGAGTTGTTGCAGCTTTCTGCCCATAGGAACCACGGAAATCTGTCCCGCGCCTCCGTCTTTTTGAAGTGTCAGTTCTTTTTCTCCCGTTATTTTCAGGCGTTGAAGCAAATCTCCCATTGCGGCAAGATAAGAAGGCTTAAGTCCTGCCATTTGAATGGTATTCTGCGCTTCTTCTGGGAAATCTGCATTCGGATAATGCTGTACCGGTTCATAGATATTCGTTGTTGTGTCAAACTTTCTGCAGGCATCTGTTGTTGCATAGTTATCACGAATATAATTATTCTTTATGGTAGGCTGATGAATTACCAGCCATTCCAGCTTGTGTCCTTTTCTGTATCGTTTGTTGATGATGGTAGGACACTCTCTTGTATCTACCACATTTCCTGTGATTTCCCAGAACGTGGAGCCTTCATCGGGATAGATTGCCGCAGGAGTACCTCGCATATTTTCCAGATAGTTATTTCGGATTTTGTTGTAGTTTTCCGCAGAACCACCGGTTGCACCAAGCGCATAAATGCCACCGGAATCGCACAGATACTCTTTTGCAGTGTCATGGATATAGTTATTAGCAATATCCACATTTATCATACCGGTACCGGTTTCAGCATAGGACGCCCAACCCCAGCCGATATGCATACCGGAATAGTTGACGTTATAAATCTCATTATACATAACAGAAGAATCCCGTACCCAGGAAAGACCGATGCCTACACAGCTTCTATAGTCGATACCAACATCGTGGATATAGTTATTTGTAATGGTATTCCGGCTTCGGAAATATTTTTCTTCGACGGGGTTTCTGTACATATCGACTTGGGAGCTTTCCGCACTTGCTACACCCATATTGATTCCTGTGCCGGAAATGTCGTAGATGTGGTTACCAACGAGATCACAATCTCTGAATGTCTGACGGTAGTTGATGCCTGCGCCGCCCAACTTGGTGAACACGCAATTTGAAAAATCTACGTTTTCTGCATTTCCGACAATGACTGCTGCATCTTCAACTTTGCCCGTTAGTTTTCCATCCCCCTCATAGCCTGATATCACATTTGCCTGAGATTCCCGGTAGCTATTCTGGGTATTCGAAGGCCAGAGCCAAGTGAACATCTGGAATCTTAAGCCTTCAAATCGAATATTCCTCACCATACTATCTACATTTTCTCCCGAAACCGTCATAGCACGTTCCAATCTCGGAATCGTGGCAATCATGGTTTCCGGATTTTCTTCAGGGCGTGGCTTATAATAAAGATATCCGTCAGATTTATCTAAATACCACTCCCCTTCTGCGTTTAAAAGCTCGTAGGCATTTTCAAGCCACATGGGAACCGTAATGGCACAGTTACTGGAGGAAAGTCCCATCTGCATGGAAACAGGCTGCATATAAAAGACACATTTGCCTTCGTTATTTATCTCAATTTTCTGCACCTTTACTCTGGGATTTGTCCAATATTCATAGTACACCGCTTCGATATCACTCTGATTCCGAAACGATGCATATGCAGTATCATCGCAGATGTAGGCATAATTTTCGGTATCCATTACAGCATTCGTTAAGATACCGGGACCATCGGTGCCGTCATCGTTTATGTAATTTGCACGAACCACATCATTTCTTGCGCGCACACCACGCACACCATTGATATACACCTGTCGGGCAACAGTACCTTCTCCCACATAGGTACGCCAGATGTTTTTCTTTTGATCAAAAAGCTCAAAATTCTTATAATCCTCACCGCCGGAAATCACAGGGACTTCTTTACCCCACGGCTTGTAGATTACACTATAGCCGTTTTGTCCTGAGTCTTTTTCGGTAAACGCAATGGGTTGATTCAGTCTGTATTCCCCTCCCTTGATATATACATAAATATCTTCCTGCATATTCTCAAGGTAGGGCTGAACTAAGGTTTTTGCTGTTTCTATGGTTGCCACAGGTGCATACTCCGTTCCACGGTTTCTGTCGTTTCCGTTTTCTGCATCCACATAAAATGTGGTGCGCATATCTCCCTTTTCAAAATGCACGATTTTCATATCCTGCACAGGAGAAAGTGAGCTTAAACTGTTCCAGCACATCACCACACCATAAGATGCATTTTCGCATGAAACAGCTCCTTCTGCCACAACACGATTTTTGCCGTAGCTTTTCGGAACATGAACTATTTCGGTATAAAGCAATCTACGATTTTCATCATATAACGCCGCAATTACTTCCGACTGTTTGATTTCACCAAATACATCCAAGCGATATGTTAGGTTCTTGCCGTCAGATTCTGCAAAGAGATGATGGCTTCCACCTCCTACCATGCCGAAATCATAAATTTTAAGAGGTGCATAATGATAGTCGTCGTCAAACGGAACAATCTCTGCCGTAAGATGTGTTGCACACATCAAATCATTTGCAACAAAAGAAAAGCTTCCGTCTGCCACGCCGCAGGCGACAGTCTGTCCGTCTGCTAATACTTTTACGAAAGCGGTGTTATCGCTTTTCCCTGTCAATTCATAAGTAACATTCACGCAATCGCCGTTTGTAACTGTAGATTTATCCAACTGTATGTTTTTTGCAGTCACGATGCTGTTCTTCTGCTCCGAATAGGAACCGGCTAAGTTGTCCAGATAAAAATCCACATAGGGTTTGATCCCTATGTTTTCACACTCTGTAAGAAAACTTGAACGAAAATACGTGGTTGTGGCACTAAAGGCATTGCCTGCAAAAGGACGGATCCACAGATGCACCATTTTCCCGCTCATATCCACGTATTTTCCCGTATTATGCTGCATTTTACTGGAAAAAGAAACAGAAAAAGCGTGCCAATTGCCATCGTAAAAACTTTTGCCTGCAGTATCTACTGTTGCCGCAAGACGCACAAAACCGCCTTCTGCTTCACCGGCATAATCAGTACACGCCGCATCATGATACAGAGGAAAGCCTGCAAGACCAGTGAGGTACAAGTCCAGATAACAGTGTTTCTGCACAAGATTACTGTAGTTCGCATACACAAGGTCGCCGGAAATGGTAAGGGTTTTATCCTCAAACATCAGAATATTTTTTACGCCATGACTGATGAAACCGCTGTCCGCTTCCTGTCTTACAGAAATCACGCCGCCATCTCTTCCTGCGGCAGATTTCTGAAAGGTTACGCAAGAAGCTGATTTTAAGCTGAAACGGGAGTTTACGGTATCTTCTGCAAAAGAATAGAAAAAAGAGCTGTCGCTTCCTTCATAATTTGCTCCGAGCATATGATATTTGATTGTGTTATCCCCTGCAGCAAAAACCACACCTGTGCATGAGAGCAGGAATATTATAAACAAACTCAAAAACTTTTTCATAAACATTTCTCCTGTGTTTCAGAATCGAAACGAAAAAACTGCTTCGTTTTCCCCTTTCCATTCTAAAAAATGCAGGCGGACAGCGGGTAAACCGTCCGCCTGCCGAAATCCCCGTTTTAACATAAAAAAGAGAGAGAGAACAAAAATATTTTTAAAATTGTTATAACGGGAAGAAGCTTGTTATATTACCCTACGAAAGCACCATGTTCCACCAAAATGCTCCGCAGTTTGTCGGTATCTACCTGACCGGGCATGATGTTTTCGCATTTTGCCATAGCAAGCGCCGTGCCTGCCGCCTCACCGATACAGCAAACAACCGGCATAATACGGTAAGAAGCCTGCGCCATATGGGTAGAGGAAATACATCTCCCCACAACCATCATATTTTTTGCCTTAAGGGGCAGAAGAGTGCGATACGGAATCGTGTAGTATTCTCCGGGAGGCAGGAACCAATGATAGGTACCGGAGCCATCGGGAGAATGAATATCCATATCGTATCGGCATGCCGCAATACCGTCAGGGAATTTTTTCAGTTCCATAATATCATGCTCCGTCAGCACATATTCACCTTGAATCATGCGGCTCTCTCTTGTGCCGATGCGCATTGCGGTAGACATCAGTTGTGCCTTTTCAAAGCCCTTGGCGTTTTCCTTTAAAAACGCCATCATTTCAAACACTTGCTCACGGGCAATCACTTCTGCCTGCGAAATATCTTCGCCGTTGGTAGGGTCATATTTTACCACACGGGTGGTGTTGAAATGCAAAACATTATCTAAAACCATGTGGAATCGTAAGATATCCTCTCTGGGATTTTTGATTTTTCCTGCAGTCTGATATTCTTTATATAGTTTTTGTAAATCCTTATATCCTTCTTCAAAAGCAGGAATATCTACATTTGCCACACGGAAGCAAAGCGTCATAGGCTGACAGAGGTTATCCTCGTTTCTGCCCACCTGATAGGGACAACCTGCAGAAACCGCCACATCACCATCACCCGTTGCATCCACAAAATAGGTTGCTTCTTTGCAGAACACACCAGACTTGTTCACAAATTCTACTGCTGTTACCATTTCGTTTTCGGCGATAGCACGCACAAATGTGGTATTAAACAGAAGCGCCACACCGGCAGAAAGTGCCATGCGCTGAAGCACCAGCTTCAGGCTCTCATCAGAAAACATGCCTTCGCTGCTTCTTCCGTCCAACTTTTTCATTTCTGCCACGATTTCCTGGAACAGCCCCATAGAAAGAGGGAATCGTTCTACTCCATCCTTCGGGATATGATTTCCCATAAAGGGAGAAACCAGGTTAATGTTCGCCGCACCACCTAAACAGTTGGTCTGCTCCACCAAAAGCACGCTTGCACCGTCACGCGCAGCAGAGATAGCACATGCCACACCGGAAAATCCGCCGCCTACTACAATTATATCATATTTTTCTTTATAGTTTATCATTATTTTCTCCAATCCTGAAACTATTTCGTGCGTGCGATAACATCTGTATACACATTTTTTCCCGATTCTGTCAAATCGCCGCCGCTCCATACATAAAGTTTCACAGCTGTTGCCATCTCGGGAGCCGAAAAACTGATATCTGCACTCATACCATCAGAGCTTAGAACAGCATGCTCTGTTTTCATTGCCAACATCTGATTATTTTCATCATACGCCGCCAAAATCAGAAGCACCGGGATATCATCAATCTGCTCACAGTTTGTAGCAGTTGCCGACGCTGTGACAGTGCCATCTGCCTCCCAGGTATCAATATCAGCTGAAAGGGTAAGTGCATTTTCTACCGCGAATACTTTTGACTGTGGTGTTCCCATTCTGCCGGTGTTGTCTACAGGAACTGCCTCAACACGAATTTCCATTCCGCCCAAGCCTTTGGGAATCACAAAAGAATTTTCTGTTGTGGTGAGAACAAGACGTTCCCCTTCCCCTTCCTTTACAAACAGACGAACGTGCGAACCGCCATTTTCTGCGCCGCATAAGCTGTTAAATGTATAATGCACCTGCACGATGCCCGTTTCAACAAAATTCCCTTCAAATGCCACATCGGTAAGATACGGATAAGGATATCCTTCTATGCCACTATCGGTATTTGCATCGTATTCGCAAATCTCCATATCATCTATGATATAGGATGTTTCCGCACCGTTTCCGTCGACATCAAAATACATAAAAGGAAGTCTGGGAATGGTGTCGGCATTAGCAGCATCCAATCCTGCTTTTAAAGGGAATCGGTTTTCTACAATGCATTCGTAGTATTTCCATTCACCGGAAAGATTCCATGTGCCAAAAGAGCCTTCCTCGTTATTCTCATTTTTGCCGGTATAATATACTTTGTCCGGCACATCATAGCTTTCTAACTCTCCTCCGGGCTTGGGTACCGCACGGTCTAACACCAGTGCAAAAGGTGTTTCTTCCGAAAGTCCTACGCCTTTTGCCCAGAAGCTGATTTTATAGTCTGTGTCGGCTTTGTCTAAGCCAACGCCCTGATACACATAACCACCGTCTTTGGTAACGCTGACCTTCATGCTATGTTTTCCTGTTGTATCCGGACGGACATCGGAGGAGATTTCCGCAGTTGCGTTTTTTTCATTCCACGCCAGCACGTTCTGCTCCGTTTTCTCCACCTTGCTCTTGTTTGTTTCACCGGTAGGATTTATAAATTTCATAATCGTAGTGTCGGAATTTTCAAAGCTTCCGTTGGAAATCTGCCCCATATCCACAATTTGGAAATCATCAAGACCAAAGGAACCGGTCGCAGTTGTTGACTGCATGCCTTTGGGGAACACTCTGAAAATCATCTGAAATTCTTTATTGGTAAAGGTTTTGTATTCAAACTGATAGTAATACTCCACCTTCTGCCACTCGCCGTTCACCGGGAATCCGTTCTGCACATAGCCGGGAAGATCGGTGTTAAAGCTATTGGTGTCAATGATTCTCGTTCTTGCGGACTGGAGCATGTAGATACCAAAGGTATCTGTTGCCGTGCCACTGCTGTTAAACGCAGAATCACCCTTCACCCAATAGGAGATTTTATAAAGATGGTTTGCGCAAAATGTCAGGTTTCTGGTTGCCTGCATCCAACTGTTCGTGGATGCAGAAAGAGAAAGGTACGAATTTCCTTCCGGCGCAGTGCCGTCGGAAACGACAGCACCACCATTCCAACCCGTTTTGCCGTTTTCAAAACCGCTGTTAGTTAAGATGTTTACACCTTCTGCCCCTGCTGTTTCCTGCTTTGGCTCAAAGATTACATCATCTATATCGAAAATCACACCATCGCCCAAAGCAATTTCTAAAGAAAGAGGCGATACGCCGTCCCACTTACTACCGTCGGAAAAACTTCCGCTCCAAACAGCAGATGCAGAAATCTGCTTCCACTCCTCCGATACGATATCTGTCGAAGCCATAGATAAACGCTTCTCTTCCCCGTTTGTATCAAGTCCAACGAGAGAGAAAGTGGCCGTTTCTGCTTCTCCTTCTTTCACACGAAGCCAACAGGATACGCCGTAGCGTCTGCCATTATCCATTTTCCCGTTTCCGAGAGCAAAGGATACTGCACCTGATGCATCCAGGGAACGGAGGGCAAAGCCCTCTTCCCCCACGCCAGGGGAAAGGAGCATGGCTTTGCCGCTTGTAATCGTTTTATTTCCGCCGTCAAAATTTTCTGAAATGTAAGGAAATTCGGCGGAAAGCTCTTCTGCCTGCGCAGGAACATATGTCAGGAGCGACATACATACTGCGATAGATAATGCAATTGTTATAATTTTTTTCATATTTTTCCGCCTCCCTTACTGATTTACATTAATTCCCGTATAGGGCTGAATAACAAAATTACCCTGGAATGCATACACACCGAACATACCAAAGCCATGACCGCGGTTTTCCGCTGTATCAACATAATCATACACAGGAACACCGTTTACGATAAACACGATTCTGGTTCCGCCTTCCACTTCCGTGGAGCCTATCGTCACAGAGCAACGGGTGTTGTAGGGGAACAGCGTTTTGCCGTTGGGATCAGTATTAGGTCTTCCCACGCCGCCAACGGGGCTATACTGCGCTTCCCCGAAAATCATGCTTCGAACGCCTTTGTTAAAGCGCTGCATTTCCATAAAAGTGGGTTTTACGCCGATTAAGTATGTTACCTCAGCATTACTGTAGGTTTCTCCCGTGTCCTTGGTGCCCAAGGTAAAGGACGGCCATGAGTTGGGATTATGGATGGATACATCAAAGCTCAAGAATCGGTTCTGCATATCCTCGTTAAAATAAAGCGGTGCTGTATTCGCCAGGGTGATACCGTCTAAATAGTTCACCACACCACTTGCTGACCAACTTGCAGGATCTAAGAGCGGATGATTTTCCGTTACCTTTTCAGATTTTTCGATGAAATCTAAAGTATCATCCTGTACATAGCGGATAACATGCACATTGATATCGGCACTCTTTGTTACGCCATCACCTTTCCACTCTGCATGGACTTTTGTTGTGCCGACTTTCAGACCTCGGATGTTTCCCTTTTCATCCACCGTCGCAACAGATTCGTCTTCCACGGTGTATATTGCATCGGGTACTGCAATCTCCAAGCTGTTTTCCGTTCTTGCCACAACATCAATTTCCGCTGTTTCGCCTTGCAGAACATAGTATTCCTCGCGGTTTAACACGATTTCGGATATAGCATCGTCACAGACGATTTCCATGTAGCAATCACGCCATACATCGCCGTCTAAGTACTGTGCGTGCACATTGGCACGGCCTGCGCCAACACCGGTAATCACACCGTCATTATCAACCGTTGCCACTTCTTCGTTGGAAGACCAGAAGTAGAGATTCTCATAGGGAATTTCCACTTTTTTCAGCTTACGCATGAAGCCTACCACATTCATTTTAAGGGTTTCGCCGCTTTTGATAACATATTCTCTTTGTCGGTCGGGAATCATCAGTCTCTGAATGGTGTCGGGATAACGGTCATGGTATTCTTCAGGAATACCCGCTTCATCAATAATCTTCTGTGCTTCCTCCGGCCAGTTTGCATCACGGTAAACATGCGCGTTTTCAAACTTGTTTCCGGTGCTGTTTAAGCGATATTTATCATTTGTTGCATAGTTATCATGAACATAGTTATTCACGATGGTAGGCTGATGGATAACCAGCCATTCAAAATCATAGTTTTCATACTTTCGGTTGGTGAGCTTGCCCGTTTCACGGATATCTACCACATTATGGTGAATTTCCCAGAAGGTGGAGCCTTCGTCGGGGTAGATTGCCGTGGGCGTACCGCGCATATTCTCAAAATAGTTGTTTCGGATCTGGTTGTAGTTTCCTTCCCAACCGCCGGTAGCACCTAAAACGTAAATACCACCGCTATCGCAGACAAAATCTTTACATGTGTCGTGGATATAGTTATGGGAAAGGTCAACGTTTACCAATGCTGTACCTTTTGTGGCGTAGCTTGCCCAGCCCCATCCGATATGCATACCGGAATAGTTGATGTTATAAATTTCGTTGTAGGAAATTTTTGTATTTTTCAGCCAGGAAGCGGAGATACCTACGCATGCACGGTAGTCTAAACCGCAATCGTGCACATTGTTATACATAATGTTATTGTATATACGGAATCGCTCATATGCTTCCGGTTTACGGAATTTTTCCGGGTCTCCTCCCTCAGCAGGAGCGCATCCCATATTGATTCCGCCGCCGGCTGTGTTATACACATGGTTCCCCAAAAGGTTGCAGTGCTGGAAAATCTGGCGGAAGTTGATGCCTGCACCACCTGTGTTTTTTACAGTGCAGTTGTTGATATCCACATATGCCACATCGGCAAAAGTTAAAGCCGCATCTTCGCATATGCCGGTTACTCTTCCGTCGCCCACATAGCCTTTATCTCCCGTTACGGAATTACTTGGTAAATTGTTGAGCTGCTCATCATTGTAAGCTGTAGCTGCAGTAGATGGCCATGTCCAGGTACTGCTTTCAAACACGATGTGGTCAAAGGAGATATTGTGCAACTTATTTCCTGCACTGTCTCCCACAGCCCAGATGAGTTGAGGTGCTATAGGAACTGTTGCTACCATGGTTTCGGGGTTTTCGTTCTTTCTTGGTTTATAATAAAGATAGCCGTCAGTTTCGTTTAAATACCATTCGCCCTCGGCGTTAATCAGCTCATAGGCATTTTCCAGCCACATAGGACCGTCAGAGGGGTTGGTGTTATTCTTAACGTGGTTGATATCAAAAGATTCATTTTGGAATTTGAATACACATTTTCCCTCATCGTTTAAATAGATTTTTTCAACCTTCAAACGAGGGTTGGTCCATTCCTCGCAGAATACTGCTTCGATTTTATTCTGGTTGGTAAAGGAAGCATATTCTGTATTGTCGCAGGTGATAGTGCGTGCATCTAAATCTTTTACGGGATTTTTGAACACGCCTTTTCGGTTCATGTAGCCTTCCTTACTGGGGTCGTTCATGGAACGGGTTGCACGGATGCCGTTAATATAAATCTGCCGTGCGATAGTGCCTGCGCCCACATAGGTTTTCCAAATGTTTTTTTCACTGTCGTGTAGTGTAAAGCCGGAATAATCCTTACCGCCGGAGATAACGGGTTCGTTTTCCTTATCCCATGCAGTATAAATCACGCGGTAACCGTTTTCGCCGGAATCGTCTGTTCCAAAAGCAATCGGCGTGGTTACACGGTACGGCTCGCCACCCTGAATAAACACATAAATGTGATTCTGCATGGTGTCGAGGTAAGGGCGAATGAAGTCACGCGCCGCTTCAATGGTTTTTAAGGGTGCATCCTTTGTCCCCAGATTTTTATCATCACCATTTTCGCCGTCCACGTACACCGCAAGGCGGCTGTTGTTTTCCGTCAAACGATACAACATCATGGCGCTTTCCGCTCGAGTGAGGCTTCCTTTGGGCCGGAAGCTTCCGTCGGGATAACCGGAAATCACACCGCAGGATGCCATGGTACCAACTGCCGCATTCGCCCAGTTTGCAATATCGTCACTATCGGAAAAGGCAGGTGCTTTCGGTCTATTTGTCACGCTCTTAATTTCTGTGTATTTCAAAAGCATATATGCCGCTTCTTCTCTTGTGATAGGCGTGTCGGGCAAAAACTTATTGCCTGCGGTCATCACAGGATGGATGAAGCCCAATTCATAGGCACTCTGCAAATCCCCTGCAATCCAATGTTCGGAAGATACATCGGTGAACATGCCCTTATAAGGCAAGGGATCTAACTTCATCAGGTTCATAATCAGCTTTACGAACTGCGCACGGGTAAGCATACCTTCAGGCACAAATGTGCCGTCTCCCATGCCATTTATTACGCCGTTTGCAGCTAAAAGCTCGATTTCTCTGTCTGCCCAATGGTTGCATATGTCCGAAAAAGAAACCTCATTTACCGGAATTTCCGTGGCAAAGCCGTCATCGGCTGGAATAATATCCCGGGATGCAGTATCCGTGTAGCCGATTTTTTTCTGTTTAGACCAATCAAAATCCGTGTTACCATGAGGCACGATTTTCAGTTCATCCAGATAGTAAGGCACACCTACGCCGTTCGGCAAACGAAGACAGAATATACGAAGCTCGCTGTTTTCCTGGGAATTGGCGTTGTTTTCCGCCTTACCATCTGCCGTGTAGGAAAAATGAAACTCCTGCCATGTGGTGGTCAGGGTTCCACTCACCATTGTTTTCCCATACAGTTCATTGGAAAAACGCATAGGTACAGAAAATTTCTGCGTGCCTTTTTCCACCTTTGCCCAAAAGGACACATCATACGTTTCGCCGATAATGTTGGGGATGTCAATCGTGGCGTAGCCATACATATCTGATGTGGTAATTTTCATCGAGCCACTATCAGCAGTTGCGCCTTTTTCAGACCATTCTTTTACGCAGTTCTTTGAAATAAAAGGTTCTATTTCCTGTTCACTTTTAAAGCTACCAATGCCTAAAATATTTTCACTGTAGTTGGTGCCGGAAGTGTCCCCTTGCTCTCTTTTTACAGCAGATACGGAAAAGGAGGTGAAAAGGAGAACTGTTGCTAAAAGGGTACATAATATTTTTCTTTTCATCATTTGATCCCTCCGTTTGCCATAACCAGTTCATAGATGATTTTTGCCGCCTGCGCACGGGTGACTGCGTCTTTGGGTGCAAAGCGATTTTCTCCCACGCCGTTTATCATGCCTGCACCGGCTAAATAAGAAACTGCTTCCTTTGCATAGCCTGCGATTTCTTTTTCGTCAGCAAAAAACACTGTTTTATCTAAATCAAGTTTTAAAAGCTTCGCACCACGATGCACAATAACCGCCATATCCTGGCGCGTAATGTTCGCCATCGGTGCAAATTCTGTTTCGGAAATGCCGTTGATTAAATCTGCTGCAACGCCGCTTGCAATATAGGGATAGCTCCACCGGTCTTTTGCAACGTCCGCAAAATCAGCGGTTGCATTTTTATCGAGAACGGACAGCGCTTCCACCAGCATTTTCACGAATTCTTCACGGGTAACGTTGTCTTGAGGCGCAAAAATGCCGTCTGCTTTTCCGTTTATCACACCTTTTCCTGCAAGGTAGGTTACAGCATCTTTTGCCCAGCTTGCAGAATCCAAATCGGTAAATACAGCTATTTCGACCGGCTTTTCAGGCTGCTTCGGTACCGAATTACTGTCAACTGCGCCGGTTGCGTTTCCACGGTTACTGCCGCCGGAGAATCCACCTCCGCCGCCTCCGACACTGCCGGAAGACGAGGGTTTCTTTTCTTCCTCTTCTTCATCCTCAGTCATGGCTTTTGCAAGGTCTTTGTAGATGTCTTCTAAATCAGAAATGCTTTCGATATCGTCCGCTTTCTTTTTGAGTTCGCTGCTTAAAGTGTTAAAATCTACCTTGTCAAAATCCTTGGTGTAGGTTTTATCTAATGTAATACATTTGCCGTCATAGTAGGACAAAGCATCGGTTACAGAACCGTAGTCTGCGGTATCAATCATTGCCAAAAGCACCGCACCGGAAAAGGCGTTTTGTACATCTTCTTTTGCGAAGGTTTTCGGATAAGAATCCGAAAGTCTTTCCTTCACAGCTTCCGGCTTCAGTTTCAAAGTTTTATCGCCATAGAATTTCATATCCAACTCTAAAGCGTCGCCGTTTTTCACAGCTTCATCAAAGTCTTCTGCAGAAAACAGCTCTGCCACCTGCAAAAGGTAGGCAATTTCGTTTTTCAGCATGGTTTCGTAAGATAAGATTTCTTCTTCCGTAGAATCCTCGGTAAGCGCAGGAAGATTTAATCCTGCCACTTCCTTATCCATCAGCTTCTGTACTTCTTTGTCATAAGAAAAATATCCGCTTACGTCTACGGGAAGAAGTCCTTTTTCCGCGCCCTGCTTTAAAACATTGCCAACCTCATCCTCTGATGCCTCTGCGATTTCGTTATACAGATTGATTTTATCCCACTTGTTCACAAAAGTAAATGCAGCAAACGCCGTATCTCCCACCACGGCATGATAGATCCCGGTGGAAGCGGATTCCGGAAGTACAAAAGGAAGGAAGGAGTAGGTATAAAACGTTTGGATATATGCGTTCTCCTCTTCTCCCACAATACTCTCAGAAATAGCAGGTGCATTTTCCGTCTGCCCCACATAAATAGGTTCTCCTGTAATCTTACCGTCTTCTGTTTCATAAACCTTTAAAGGATAATTTCCTTTTCTGTCAGCCGTTGCCGAAACGGTTACGGTAAATCCGTTAACCATAGCTTTAATATCTGTCACCTTTGCGGCAGACACCTGTACGACGGAAGACAGCACAAGCAAACATGTTATGATATAGGTCATACTTTTTTTCAGCATATCTTTTAATCCTTTCCGTCGTTATCTCAAAATAATAATCTGGGCAGCATTGGAGCTGTAGCCCGTGTCTGATCTTACTAAAATGGTATCTCCTTCCATCAAGGCATCGGCGGTTACCTGTTCGCCCTTTAAAGTGTCCATACGGAACACTTCAAAGGTGGCTTTTCCGATACCGATAAAGTAGGAAACCTCGGGATCATCCATATGATACATGATAATACTGTTTTTGGTGTCGGCTTCCATGAATTTACCTACTGCCGCACCTTCACCTTCATTTGTGTTAAAGGTCATAGAAAATTCAGGCATAGTGAGCCACGCAAGCGTTTTTAATTGCGTTCCTGCTTTGTATGCACTTTCTTTATTGCTTTGGTCATATCGGTACACCACGTTGATCGCATCGATATATCCGTCCGTATCCGTCGCAAACTGGAACACATCTCCGGGAGAGAGCTCAACCTGCGCAAGGGGAACCTCTGTTCCACCTGTAACGCCGGCGCGATCGTAGCTATAGGTCACTTTTTCATTAGCAATACAGCTCTGCTCTTTGCCGTCTACATAATAGTAAATCCGTTTCACATTTTCGCCATCTTCATTGATTGCGTCGTTGGATTTGGTAAACACATTAAATTTCGAAGATTTGGAAAGTCCGCTTGCACTGGAGCCGCCTGCGCCGCGAAGAAGCAGACAGGTTGCAACGCCGATATTTTTCTCTTCTAAGTTATACACTGCAAAGGACTCAATCGCCTGACGGGTTGCTGTGTTCTGATACTGACCATACAGGAGCTTGGTTGTGCTGAAGGTTTTGGAAACAGAATATTTCTCCGTATCCTCTAAAAGCTTATCCATGGAAGGTGTGTAGAACACAATCGTCTGTCCGCTCTTTACCACGAATTTATTGGACTTCATATCCGGTGCATGGCAAATGCCTGCTTTTGTGTAGAAAGAGGTGCCTTCCGTGATGAGATTTAAGTTGCCTGCATCGTCTACCGCTGTTTCCGTACCGTAATTCGGTGCGGCGGTATCACTGCTCGCAATCTCTTTGCCGCTTGCTTTATAGATAATAATATCTCCTGCAGGAATCAGCGACAGCACTTCATCAATAACAGCATCACTTGATAGCTGGTACCGTTTTCCGTCTATGGTTACACGGTTTGTTGTGTTTAAATCCAGGAATTCGCCGTCCTGGGTATATAACTTCAGTCGAACAGAATCCACAATAGCACCTTTGGCTTCCGCGCCCATTACAAAGGCATATTTGCCTTTTATAGAGGATGCATCCCTATCAATATGCGCGATTCTGCCAGCCATGTCCAGCGTAAATACCGCTGTCTGCCCTGCTTTAGGCTGTGCAATTTCGCCTGCGGAAATGTAGCCTGCCACATTTTCCGCCAGCTCATAATATGTGCCGTTTATCAGGTATTTGTCATCCGATGTGATTTCATCGATGGCACCCGTTACTGTGCCGGTTAACACGTATACGGTAATCAAACGGTAGCCGTCTGCGTTTTGTGTTTCCATCACAGAAATCACCGCATCACGCGTTATTGCATCTGCACCGAGCGTTTTCCCTTCTGCATCATACACGCGCACATCGTCCTCTATAGGATCGATTGTTACCGTTTCACCGGTGTATTTTTCATAATACTTCTGCGTGTATGAATCAAAGCTTCCTATGGTAAAGTTTTGAAATTCATTGATAAAGAGAATATCATATACCTCGTCACCTGTATGATCCAAAGCAAGGATATAACCGTTTTGCGGCAGGATATTGGAAATTGTGCCGTAGCCTGTGCGGCTCTTCCCGTTATAAATCACAACTAAGGATGCGCCGTCTAAGGCAATATGCTTTTCCTTGTCGTCTTCATTATAGTAGTACATGCGGTTGTCCGTTGTTTTGGACGGGATAATATTCTCAGAGTTTATCCGGAAGGTTTTGTTTTTCTTCCGCCTTTCCTCCAGGTAGATTACTTCCATATCACCGTTTTCGTTTTCCGAAAGATATGCAGTAACAGAAAAGCCTAAAAGGTCTGCATATTCCTGCTCAGGCGTATCATACACCACGCGGTCGATTTCAATCTGATACCGACCGATGCGAGAAGAATCAGAAGAACGCAGACGGGTGTTTTCGTTTCCCGTCACAACGCCCGTAATTTTCTTTGCACCGTATCTTTCTTCTGCGATGGTGATATTCTCTTGCAGAATAAATTCTGCTTTGCCGTCTCCTGTATAGTTGGTCATAGTTACGGCTTTTGCATCCAGCGCGTGGTTAATAAGACGGTACACATCGAACCACGGAATGGCTTCCGTTCCCTGGCCGGAAAGACCATCCAGAAGCTCATACACATTCGCAGTGTAAAGATATCCCGAAGGATAGCCACCATTTCTTTCTGCAAAAAGCTTATAGTCCATGATCTTTACAATAAAGGTAATCGCTTCGTTATAAGTTAAAACATCATTGGGACGGAACATTCTGTTCTCGTCTCCCGATATGTAACCTAATTTTTGAAGCGCGCTGTATGCCCCAATCTGAGGATGAAACACGTCCACATCCAGGAATGGCGTGGTGGTCGCTGTAAGGCTTGCGCTGTCTAAAAGCGCAAGCTCGGTCAGAAGCGGAATCATTTCACCGCGGGTGACGTTGTCCGCTAAAGTTTCCGTGTTGATTTCTTTCACTATGCCCAATGCCATTAGCTTTTCGGCAATAGCAATGTCTTCAGCGGTTGCGGAAACAGAAGGCTTGCTTTCTTCTGCGGATTCTTCCGCAAAAGCGCTGAACGCAGAAAGGGAAAGTATCACGGAGAGTATTAAAAGTAATGATATGGTTCTTTTGAGCCAAGTCATTTACATTCCTCCTTAAAGTATGTGCCGTTTATTTGCTTAAATCTATGCTCAGGTTCTTTTCGATGGGTTCTGCATCGGATGTGGAAACCCAGTGGAACACCTTTGCAAGTGTTGCTGCACTGTCGGTTACAGTGTCACCGTAAGACTGGCCTGCAGTAATTGCCACGGGTTCACACTTAATCATTTCGTCATCTGCGTTATAAAGCGCAACGATAACGATAGAGTCTTCTGTGTCTTCAGATGCATCATAGCTCCAGGTTACGCCGTTTTCGACTTTGGATGCATCAAACATCACTTTGGAAACGGTGCCTAAATTCTGCGTATAGGTATTTAAGCTATATACACCTGCAGCAGGCACAATTTCCACGGAAAGATTCTTGCCGTATAAGGTTTCGGGAACATCAAAAGAAAATGCACCGTTTGCATTCCGGATATAACCAATGATTTTGCCATCTGCTTTTA
>JAFQLU010000049.1 GCA_017396465.1 Clostridia bacterium
AAAAAACTGGCATCATTATCTCAGGAAGCACGTCAATGCTGGCTGGATCATTTAGATGCAGGCAGAAGAACGGAGTACATCACAGCAGACTGCTACTATGCGGCGGCTTCGAATGATACGTATTTCCAGCCTCCTGCGGTGATGAAAACCGTAAACGAAATAGCGGGAAACACCAATCAGGTGTTTGCGCCCAATAATAATCATGCAGTCTTGATTCCCGGCGGAACCACCGGTGTGGACGGTGCAGGATCTCCTGCAGGTTGCAGAATGATGCCGCACTACTTTAACACCGTGCTGAAGGAACAAGCAGAAGAACCCTTCCCCAAGGTAACATACGGCTCCACAAGCCTCAAAGACGACGGATTCCACGTGACAGCAAATATCACGGCTTCCGAAACCTATCCTGTTACCTCGGCAACACTTTACTACAGCGACAAAGCAGCAGAGTGGACAAACCGAGAATGGAAAGCGGTTCCGGCGACTATTTCCGGAAACACAGCATCTGCAACCATACCCAAAGAAGCACTCTCCGTTACGAACGAATTTTATATGCTGGTATCCGATGAACGTCCTGTTGTAACAAAAGTGCCTGCCGTAACGGAAAGCGCAGGCGTTTCCGCAAGTACCCTGATTTACACAGCTCCCACCGTTGGGGCTGACGAAATCACCGTGGATATCATAAGCCAGAACGCAGACAGCGTAAACGTTGGCGCAGGTGACGGTAAAACCTACCGCCAGTTCTTCGCAGGCTGCACAGCAAACTACACCGTAGTTGCACCCTCTGCCGGTATGTACACGGTGCATATGAGCGTGGGTACCGTTTCCGATGTTTCCTATAACATGTTTGTAAACGGTATATACTGCGGTAGTGGCGTCATCGCAGGCTCGGGCGATAGCTCCTACCCCAGAGAAGACAGAATCTTAACGGTTCAGCTTCCTCTAAATGCAGGCGAAAATGTCATCACCTATCAGGGTGTGGAAAATAACATGAATGCATACAACATCATTTTAAAGCCCGCAGGAGAAAACACCACAAAAGCTTTGGCGGATTCCTTAGGCTTTACCGCGGAATCCGGCAATATCTCAAAACGAAACAGCGCAGGCAAGGATTTAGCCGATGGCGAAGCACTTGCTAGCTTCGTTCTGTGGGGCGGCACCGTGACTTACACCGTAAACGCTCCTAAAGACGGCTATTATTCTTTAGAAGCATTGGTTGCAACGGGCGGCGGCACCAAAACCGTAACGCTGACAGCAAACGAAATTTCTACGGCATCCGATGTTGCCACCAAAAACTGGAACAAAGAAGTTGCAAAAATCGGCACGGGCATTGCCCTGAAAAAAGGTGAAAACACGGTGACATTAACCGCAAACGGCCTGTGGATGTTTGGAGACGGCTTGTGCTTCACCTACGAAAACGAATGGGCAAGACCGTTATCTGTTGACATCCTGAGCGCCGATACCGTAAAATACGGTAACACCCGCACCGATGCGGCAAACCAGGTGCTTTTTGCAAACAGCTCCATGGCATGGGATATTGATGTATCCTACGATGGCCTTTATACCTTAGACGGTATGTTGGCAGGCGCGGCGAACGCCTCTGCTACCTTAGCAGTATGGATTGACGGCGTACAGACGGTAAAAGAAAACCCGATTACCTTTGGTGCAACAGCCTATAAAAAAGAAGCACACACCGTGGCAACCGATATTCCGCTGACCGCAGGTAAGCACACCATCCGTGTGGCAAACCGTGCCGGTACTGTGATGATATATAGCTTGAATCTTTCTAAAACTGCAGAATACACCCCGGGTGGATATGCGGCATTTGCTCCTGATGTGAATGAAGAAGTAATCGGAAATCCTTCGGCTGTTGTAAGCCCCGGTGTTGATAACATCATGCGGTCGCAGGTGTGGTTCAATGCAGGTTACACATGGCATGCCAATCTTGCGGCAGGTTCTTATAAAGTAACCCTTCTGGGCGTGACATCGGAAGCTTATCCCGGCAAGGCAAAGCTTACAGTAGACGGTGAAACTGTTGCGGATAATTGCATTATTTCCAACAACGGATACGCAACGGATGCTGAAGCAGTGAAAGGCACTTTTGCAGAAAATCAATTAATCGGTTCTCTGCAGATTGCAGAATCCGGCGAACATACCTTCACACTTTCCAGCGTGAACCAGAATAAATTCTATTATTTCAGAAGATTGATTGTAGAACGGATCGGAGATATCCGACCTGACATCATTGAAGTGTTTGATGCAAACGGCAACAAAACAGAAGATGCAAAAGCCGGAGTGCTTACTGTGAAAGCAAACTTTTTCGAAGAGCATGAAGGCACTGCCGCAACGCTTTATATTGCAACTTATAAAGGCGGTGCGCTGACAAAAGCTGTTTCTGCCAATCGCACCACCGAAAGCTATGTGGAAAAAGACATCACCGTCATCGAGGGCGAAACCGTGAAAGCTTTCCTGTGGAACAGCGTTTCCTTTGCGCCTCTTTGCAAACAGGTGATGCTTCGCCCTGTGAATATCAATCCGTTTGCAGAGGATGATGAAATCAACGTCGTATTCTTAGGCGGCTCCATTACCTTTGGTTCCGGAACAACCGATTTTTCCAAATCCTATGCAAGCTTAACGGGTGCATGGCTCAAAGAAACCTACGGAGCAGATAAGGTAAACTGTTATAACGAAGGTGTTCCCGGAACGCCTTCCAACTATGGACTTTTGCGTTTGCAACGAGATGTCATCAGCCATAACCCCGATTTGGTGTTTGTGGAATTTGCGGTAAACGATGGTGGCAGAGATTCCCGTTCAGACGTGGAGGGTATTGTGAAAATGTTGCAGGATTGCCCCACAAAACCCTACATTGTGTTCCTCTATACCACCAATGCAACATACACCACGCCGTTGCAGGGCTTTGGGGAAATTGCGGCGTATTATGATATTCCGTCCATCAACTTAAAGGACGTCTTATATGCCGAGCTCAAGGGGAAAAATCCCAAGGATGAAGGCTATTTTGCAGATACAGTACACCCGACAAATATCGGACATGCATTTTATGCAAAAACCATCACCGATAGCCTTGCCACCGGAAGATACTATAGAAAACCGGCTGTGAAGAATGGTACCATCATGGCAGGCAGCAGCGGCGTTTCCACCACATTCCTGCCGCTTACCGATGACAGCGTTGAGGTAACCGGCACATGGATTCCCGACGTGATTTCACCCGCATGGTCTCACGATAAAGACATTTCCTACGTGTATTCCTCCATGGTGGGTGACAAACTCTCCTTTACAACGGAAGGCTCTATCTTAGGTATTGAGTTCGGTTACAATAAAAACGCTATGAAATTTGAAGTTTGGGTAGACGGTGTAAAACGCATGACCGTTGACCCCTACTACGCAATCGAAAGCAACCAGTTAATCTGTGACGCAACCTCTATCACGTTTGCTCTTTCCGAGGGCACACACAACGTGGAAATCATCACCGTGGATAACGAACGGGGCGGAAACAGCGAGCTGACACTTTACAGCGTGGTATACGGCTCTTATACATCTTAAAACAGTTTGAAGCGAAGCATTAGCTTCGCTTCAAACTGTCGAAAAAGGCAGGTCTACCGCAAGCAAGTATTTCCAAAAGTGAAGCTATGTAATAATAGGAAAAAGATATTTCTAACAAATAATGGTACGGTTTTCTCGATGAAAACCGTACCATTGCTTTCTTCTGCCGAACACAAACTCTACCGGACCATCGTACGCTAACGAATTTGTGTTCGCCAAATATCCCTACCTTTTGTCGAAGTCTGCCTCCGGCGTGTCGAAGCTTTTACCCACAGGGTACACCGTCGACACGCTGAAGCAAAGATTAGCTTCGCTTCTTTTATTGACTTTACAAGGCATCGGTGCTATACTTGTATTGAGGTGAAATCGATGAAAATTTCAGAGCTGGATAAAAATATGAAAATTGATTCAAATATTCACGAGCCGGGGATCGTCTTTCGACATATGGATGAAGAGCCATTTGAGGTTTTGGGTGTAACGCGGTATCAGGACCATTATATCCGCATGGATGCTGATGTGGCAAAATCTCTGAAAACCGGTGTATACGATTTGGCACAGCATACCTCCGGCGGCAGAGTCCGTTTTATGACCGATTCGGAATATATTGCCCTTTCCTGCAAAGTGCCGCAGTCGAACAATATGTATCATGCCACACGTGCTATGCAGTCGGGCTTTGACCTGTATGCCGACGGCATATTTCGATATGTGCTTGCCTCTCGTGAGGGGGATCACATTCATAAATATGAAGGAATTGTTCACTTTGGCGAACGGAAAATGCGGGAGATTGTGATCAACATGCCCCTCTATAACTCGGTAAATGATTTGTATATCGGTCTGGAGGGAGATTGCAAGGTTTGTGCCTGCAAGCCCTATGAAAAAAAGATGGTGTTCTATGGATCGTCCATCACACAGGGCGGATGCGCTTCACGACCGGGAAACTGCTACACATCTATTGTTGCCCGCAAGATGGGTTGGGATTATCTGAACCTTGGCTTTTCCGGTAACGCAAAGGGGGAACAGATTATGGCAGAGTATATCGCTAAGCTTCCCATGGACCTTTTTGTGATGGATTATGACCATAATGCGCCCGATGCAGCGCATCTTCAGAATACCCACAAGCCCTTTTTTGATACCATCCGCAAAAAGCGCCCCGAGCTTCCCATCCTGATTCTGACGATGCCGGATCATTTAAGAATCGATGATGCGCACTTAAGAACTGCGGTGGTATATGATACATACCTGCAGGCGAAAAAAGCCGGAGATGAAAATGTGTATTTTATCAGCGGTGCCGAAATGATTGGAAAATACGGCTACGATAGCTGCTTCGTGGATGGATGTCATCCCACGGATATGGGATTTTTCCGCATGGCGGAAGCGGTTTTAAAGCAGCTTGACAGAATCGGATTAAAATAAAGACCTGCGCAATTTCATAAAAATAACGGTGTGGAATTTTCCACACCGTTTGTTGTTTTGTTTTAAACTGTTGTTTTTTATACCATATCCGCAAACAAATCGTCCATCGAGTAGAACCCTTTGGGCTTGCCGCACATAAACAGCGCTGCGCGGACAGCGCCTTGCGCAAACACTTCGCGGGATGTGGCGCTGTGGGACAGGGTAATCAGCTCATCGGGGCCGGCAAATAAAACATCATGCTCGCCAACGATGGTGCCACCGCGAATAGCGTGCAGGCCGATTTCGTTTTTCTCGCGCTGCTTTCTCACGCTGTGTCTGTCATACACATATTCCGGCGCGCACTTTAAGCTGTCGGAAATGGCATCGGCAATGGCAAGTGCGGTGCCGCTGGGGGCATCTAACTTGCGGTTGTGATGCTTTTCGATGATTTCGATATCGAATTTGTCTTCCAAAATCACCGCCGCCTGCTTTGCAAGGCGGATTAAAAGGTTAATGCCCAAAGACATGTTTGCGGAGAAAAATACGGGGATATCGCTTGCCGCCTCTTTCATTTCTGCGCGCTGGTCTTCAGAAAGACCGGTGGTTGCAAAAATAACGGGCAGTTTTTTTGCTTTTGCAAAGGAAACGAGAGATGCAAAGTTAGAAGGGTGCGAAAAGTCGATGATAACATCCACATCTTCCGTTACTGCGCTAAACTCGCTATAAACGGGATAACCGCATTCACCGGAAGCCAAATCCACACCGCAGACAATCTCTGCGTTTTCTGTTTCAGAAACAATCTGGGTAATGGCTTTTCCCATACGGCCTAAACAGCCGCTTAATAAAATCTTCGTCATAAAGCGCGCTCCTTACCTCAGATTAAGCCGCATTCAGCCATGGCATTTTTGAGAACGGCAAGATTCTTTTCTTCCATTTCGCATAAGGGCAGACGAAGCATGCCGCCGCAGAGTCCCATCAGGTTCATAGCTGTTTTAACGGGGATGGGGTTCACGTCGATAAACAGGGCATGAATCAGGTTGAGGTAATCCATCTGCAACTTGAAGCTGCCTGCTACATCGCCGTCAAAGAATTTCTGACACAGGTCATGAGTTTCTTTGGGGCATACGTTGGAAAGAACGGAGATAACACCCTTGCCACCTAAAGAGAGCAGGGGAACAATCATATCGTCATTGCCGGAATACACATCAATTTCGGGAACATCGTGCACTAAATCGGTCAGGTAAGCGATATCGCCGCTTGCTTCTTTCACGGCAACAATCTGGTCAGCCTTTGCCAGTTCCTTGATGGTTTCGATTTTATAGTTCATACCGGTTCTGCCGGGAATGTTGTATAAAATGATGGGCAGATTTGTCTTTTCCATCACCTTGTCATAATGCATCATAAGACCTTTTTGTGTGCACTTGTTGTAGTAAGGTGTGGAAATCAAAAGACCGTCTGCGCCTAAGTTTTCAGCTTCTTTGCTCAGCTCCACGCAATGTGCGGTGTCGTTACTGCCTGTGCCGGCAATTACGGGCACTCTGCCTGCGGTTTTCTTCACGGCGTATTCAATTACGCTCAGGTGCTCTTTATCGGGCATGGTAGCGGCTTCGCCGGTTGTGTCGCAGATAATTAAAGCGTCAATACTGTTGTCAATCTGAAAGTCAATGATGTTGCCCAGCGCTTCGAAGTCCACGCCGCTTTCGTTAAAAGGCGTAATCAGCGCGGTGCCTGCACCGGTAAACAGTGTGTTCTTACTCATAACAAAACATCCTTTCTCCAATTATTACAGTTCGCCGTTTGCTTCCATTTCGATGAATTTCTGTGCAATCTGAACTGCATTGGTTGCAGCACCTTTTCTGATGTTGTCGGCAACAACCCAGAGGTTCACGCCGTTTTCAACACTTTCGTCTCTTCTGATTCTGCCAACATAGGTTTCGTTGGTGCCAACGGCTGTGCAAGCCATAGGGTATACGCAGTTTTCAATATCGTCCTGAACAACCAGACCGGGAGCAGCTTCCAGACAAGCACGCAGCTCTGCCAAATCAAAGGGTTTTTCCAGTTCTACGTTGATGGATTCGCTGTGACAGTCGAACACGGGAACGCGAACGGTGGTTGCGGTGATTTTTATGTTATCGTCGCCTAAGATTTTTCTGGTTTCGTTCACCATTTTCATTTCTTCCTTGGTGTAGCCGTTGGGAAGGAACACATCGATCTGGGGCAGACAGTTGTTGAAAATGGGATGGTTGAACTTTTTGGGAGCTTCACCGTTGATGCCGTTTTTAAGGTCATTGTAGCCGCCCAGACCTGCGCCGGATACTGCCTGATAGGTGGAGTATACAATGCGCTTGATGCCGTATTTGAGCTGCAGGGGACGCAGAGCTACCATAGCCTGAATGGTGGAGCAGTTGGGGTTTGCAATGATGCCCTTATGCTTCTTGATATCCTCGGGGTTTACTTCCGGAACAACCAGCGGAACCTCGGGATCCATACGCCATGCGCTGGAGTTGTCGATTACCAGACAGCCTTTGGATGCGGCGATGGGCGCAAACTTTTCGCTGGTGGAGCCACCTGCGGAGAAGAGCGCGATGTCGATTCCGTCAAAGGAGTTTTCGGTTAATTCCTGCACTTCATATTCTTTGCCTCTTAATGTCAGCTTTGTGCCTGCACTGCGGGAAGAAGCCAGCAGTGTAAAACTTTCGGCGGGAAGGTCCACTTCCTCTAAAACCTTTAAAAATGTTCTACCTACCATGCCGGTTGCACCGACAATGGCAATGTTGTACTTTTTCATCTGAAAAACCTCCTACATGATATATGTAAATTTTATTTTTTACAAAGGAATGGGATTTGGTTTTTACGCAAAATAAAAAACCAAACCTCTTATGATAGAAGTCCGGCTCCGAAACATTAAATGAAACTAAGTATTTAATGCGGATAGCACTCCACTGCATATAGCACTCCACTGCTTGCAGTGACAGTTGCACGGCTGTTTACCGTACACCCAAAAACAACACTGCGAACCGTGCCGCTTTTTCGGCATTTTCCCCTTTCGCCGCAAGTTCACAGAATCATTCGCATTCTCCGATGGGCTACTGATGAAAAACGCACCTCTATCATCTATTTAATACTACCATTATTTTGCCTTCTTGTCAACTGCATTTTGAATAAATTATGAAATATTTGCAAAAAGGTCTTGCGAAAATGGTAATTTATATGTATAATTATATAGAAATAACAATTCTATGATTGTTAAAAACAGAAAGGAGCGATTCTATCTCATGATGGATCCCAATGCATCGGGCGGTATGGGCGGAATGATTTTATGGCTTGTAGTCATGATTGCGCTGTTTTATTTCATGCTCATCAGACCCCAGAAGAAAAAAGAAAAACAGACAAAGGCAATGCTGGATGCTTTAAAGGTTGGCGACAGCGTTACCACAATCGGCGGTATTGTCGGTAAAGTATTAAAAATTAAGGACGATAAAGTTTGCATCGAAATCGGTGACAGAACACATAAGCATCCCATGACCATCAAGCGCGAAGCGGTTGCATCTGTTGTTCCCTGCACAAAAGAGAAAAAAGTAAAATCCGATATCGAGATTTTAGAAGAAGCAGACGAAGTTCCGCAGACTTCCGAAGTAGCAGAAGAAGCTGCAGAAACCACAGAAGAATAATTGTTCATAAAACGCCTTTTTGCCGAATATCTTATACCAACTGATATTCGGCAGGAGGTTTGTTTATGTACGGCGAAAACATAAAAACGACAGAATCGGCAGGAGGTCTTCTTCCTGCGGCGACAGGCTTTGCACGCGGAACGCTGGCCGGTGCGGTGTTTACCTTTCTTGCCTTTGCCTTGTTTGCTTTTTTACTGGCTTACACGAAATTGCCCGAGCAGGCTGTTCCGGTGATTGCGGTGAGCGTGGAAGGCATCGGCGCATTTCTTTCGGGATTTGCGGCAGCAAAGGGTGCAAAAAGCCGCGGCTTTTTTACAGGACTTATTTCAGGCGTGCTCTATATGGGCATCATCTGGGTGATTTCCCTGCTTTCGGGCAGCGGAATTTCGGTGGGAAGCCATCTGTTTACCATGCTGGGTGTGTCTGCGGCAAGCGGTGCGTTGGGCGGTATCTTCGGCGTCAATACGGGATACGGCACCACCAACCGGCGAAAACGGTAAGCGTCATACAATCGGTTTATGTTTTAGCGGAGCCAAAATCGGCTCCGCTGATTTTGCGTATAGCGAATTTACAAAAGAGGATGTGTTCGCATGTTTCAGGTAGCAATTGACGGTCCCGGCGGTGCCGGAAAAAGTACGATTTCAAAGGCGGCGGCAAAGGAGCTTGGCTTCGTGTATATTGACACGGGAGCTATGTACCGTGCGGCGGCGCTTTACTGTATGCGGCAGGGGATTGATATCAAGGAAAATCCCGAGCTGGCAGAGCAGGCGGTGGAAACCGTGGCGGTGGATATTGCCTACCGGGAGGACGGTCAGCATATTTTCTTAAACGGCGAGGATGTTTCGGAAGCCATCCGCATGCCGGAGGTTTCCATGGGGGCATCTCAGGTGTCCGCCATTCCTGCGGTTCGCGTGAAAATGGTGGAGCTTCAGAGAAATTTGGCGTCCGCAAAGCCTGTGATTATGGACGGCAGAGATATCGGAACTCATGTGCTCCCCGATGCGCAGGTGAAGATTTTTCTGACGGCGTCAGCCGAAGTGCGTGCAAAACGCAGATTT
Organism: Clostridia bacterium; assembly: GCA_017396465.1. Taxonomy (GTDB): domain Bacteria; phylum Bacillota; class Clostridia; order UBA1381; family UBA9506; genus Congzhengia. Next base: position 9,680 of record JAFQLU010000049.1, read on the forward strand.
GATGAGCTGACCGCCAAAGGACAAGCCGTAAATTATGAGGATGTTTTAGCAGAAATGATAGAAAGAGACAGAAATGATTCCACCCGTGCCGTTTCGCCTCTGCGTCAGGCGGAGGACAGTATTCTTTTGGATACCGGCGATATGGATTTTGAAGGTGCTCTTTCGGCAGTTCTTGCCATCATCCGTAAAAAAATGAATCAAGAGGGAGAATTGTAATATGATATATCCCGTTTTAAAATTTCTGGTTCGGTGTGTTTGCAAGCTGTTGTTTTTTGTAAAGCTTGTGAACGTGGAAAACATTCCCAAGGAAGGCGCAGCCATTCTTGCAGGGAACCACACCAGCCTGTGGGACCCTCTGGTGCTGATTTCCTGCACCAAGCGCTCTATGCGCGCCATGGCAAAAAAAGAGCTGTTTCAGAATCAATTTTTGAAATGCATTCTGGAAATGGCAGGTGCCTTTCCCGTGGATCGGAGCGGAAGCGATGTTGGTGCAATCAAAACGGCGCTGAAGGCTTTGAAAAACGGCGAGATTTTTGCCATCTTTCCTTCCGGAACCCGTGTGGAAAACGAGGAAGGTGCCAGCGCAAAGGCAGGCGTCGCTTTAATTTCGTCCCGTTCCGGCGTGCCGGTGATACCCGTCCGCTTCCGTGGGGGATATCGTCCGTTTCACCGCGTGACGGTTACCTTCGGTGAGCCGATGTCTATCACACCTGCGGACGGCAAAAAAGCCACAAGCGAAGAGCTTCAGGTGTTTGCCGATGCTATCATGAAAAAAATCGACGGTCTGGGAGTGTGAGGCTATGGAAATAACGGTTGCAAAATCGGCAGGCTTCTGCTTCGGCGTTGCCAGAGCTCTGGAAATGGTGGAGCAATGTGCGCAGGATAAAGAAACCACCTATCACACCTTAGGCCCCATCATCCACAATAAGCACGTTGTGGACGAGCTGGCAGGGCGGGGCATTGCTCCCATCGAAAGCGTTTCGGAAGCAAAACCCGGCGATAACGTGATTGTCCGTACTCACGGCGTGGGAAAAGCGGTTTACGAAGAAATGAAAAACAGGGAAATCGGGATTACCGATGTGACCTGTCCCTTTGTGAAAAAAATTCACAATATTGTGGAAAAACATTACAAAGAGGGGTACACCATTGTCATCATAGGTGACAAAAATCATCCCGAAGTGCAGGGAATTAACGGCTGGTGTGAAAACAAAGCGGTGATTCTGGGCTCTGAAGAGGAAGCAAAATCGGCAAAATTTGACGAAAAACCCCTTTGTGTGGTCTCTCAAACCACATTTATGCAAAAAATTTTCAAAAAAATCGTATTTTTTTTAAAAAATACTTGCAATGACATACTAATATTTGATACAATATGTAGTGCGACTGAAGAAAGGCAGAATGAAGCTCATGCTCTGGCATCCGTTTCCGACATGATGATTGTGTTAGGCGGACGGAACAGTTCCAACACGCAGAAGCTGTATTCGATATGCAAAAGCGTATGCGCCGAGACTTATGTGCTGGAGCATATCGGCGAGCTGGACGCTCAGTTGTACAACAATTCCAAAAAAGTTGGAATTACCGCAGGCGCATCTACGCCGGCGGTCATAATAAAGGAGGCAATTTGTAAGATGGAAAACTTTGAAAGCTTTGAAAGCCTGGTTGAGGAGTCTTTAAAGACTTTAAACACCGGTGACGTTGTGAAAGGAACGGTAATTGAGGTTCGTCCCAACGAAGTCATCGTTGACCTGGGCGCAAAGCAGGACGGATTTATTCCCGCAGGTGAGATTTCGGACGACCCCAACGTTACAACAGCAGACATTGTAAAACCCGGTGACGAAATCGAGGTGTTCGTTGTTCGTGTAAACGATGCGGACGGCAACATTATTCTCTCCAAGAGAAAACTGGATTCTGCAAAAACTTGGGAAGCAGTAAAAGCTGCTGCTGAAGAGGGTACTGTTTTAGAAGGGAAAGTAACAGAAACAGTAAACAAGGGTATGATTGTAGCATACAAGGGCTACAAGGTGTTCATCCCCGAATCTCAGGCAAGCGAAAGACGCGTAAGCGACCTTTCCGGTCTGGTTGGCAACGTTGTTGCATTTAAAATCATTGATATAAATGAAAGAAGAAAACGTCTGGTTGGTTCTGTAAGATCCGTACTGGAAGCTCAGAAAAAAGAACTGGAAGAAAAGTTCTGGGCAGATGCAGAAGTTGGCAAGATTTACAACGGTGTTGTAAAATCCTTAACAAACTTCGGTGCGTTTGTTGACATCGGCGGCGTGGATGGTTTGGTTCATATCTCCGAGCTGAGCTGGAAGCACATCAAGCATCCTTCCGAAGTTGTTTCCGAAGGCGATGCAATTGAAGTGTACATCAAGGATATCAATGCTGAAACCAAGAAGATTTCTTTAGGCTTCAAAAAGGCTGAAGACAATCCTTGGGAAGTTGTAAAATCCAAGATTGAAGTAGGCGGCACAACAACAGTTAAGGTAGTTAGAATCATGCCTTACGGTGCGTTTGCAGAAATCATCCCCGGTGTTGACGGTTTGATTCACATTTCCCAGATCGCTAACCGCAGAATTGAAAAGCCCCAGGACGAACTGGAACTGGGTCAGGAAGTGGAAGTTCAGGTAACAGAAATCGATTGGGATGCAAAGAAAATTGCACTGTCCATTCGTGCACTTTTAGCTCCTGAAGCTCCCGCTGAAGAAGCAGCTCCCGAAGTTCCTGCAGCTGAAGAAGCAGCTCCTGTAGCAGAAGAAGCTCCTGCTGAAGAAACTCCTGCTGAAGCTGACGCTGAATAATTTTATAAGCAATATAAAACGCTTTCCTGCATAGCGGGAGAGCGTTTTTTTTGCGATACCGACAGCAAAAGATTTTTCCGTGGTTGCTTTTGGGCAGAGAGTGTGATAAAATGAAGGCATACGAATCTCTTATCTTGATTTTCGGAAAATGGAAATGCTCGTGGGGTGATTATATGCATAGCATCATAAATACGGCATTGATGGTTTTGGTGCTGATATGCTGGATTTTGCTTATCATAAAGCTGATAATCGGCAGATGTGCAGAGGTCAGGACAGTCAAGGCAACGGTTGTGGATAAATATACGCCTGAAACGGTAACAAACTATCCCGGCTCCTTGAAACCAAAGCGGTATATTGTTGTTTTTTCAGCAGAGGATAAAAAGCTTTCCTTTGATGTTTCGGAGTTTTCGTATGAAAGCTATCGGATTGGTGAAAAAGGAAGGCTGAAATACAAAGGAAACAGAATCATAAGCTTTCGTTAGCTGACGGTCAGGTCCTGATGCGTGAGATGCTAAATAGCGCAAAGATGCCGTCCGGACCAAAATGGGTTACATCCCCTGATATTGCAAAAACATGAAAACGGAGGAAATCATATGCAGTTAAACGGCAGTTGGATATTAAAAGGCACAGATGAAAAAGGAAGCCCGATTACGCTTCCCGTAACCGTTCCCGGTTGCGTGCACACGGATTTGTGGGAGCATGGATACATCAAGGATTTATACTATCGGGACAATTCCAAATACTACGGATGGATAGAAGATAGAAATTTCACCTATGAACGCACATTTTTAGTGGAGCAGGCAGAAAAACATGCGTATTTAGAATTTGACGGCTTGGATACATACTGTGATATTTTCTTAAACGGCGTGAAGGTGGGAGAAGCGGAGAATATGTTTATTCCTTATGCTTTTCCGGTGGACGGTGTGCTGAAAAACGGCGAGAACACCCTTCGTGTGGAGTTTCGCTCTCCGATAGCCGAGGTGGCAGACAGACCGCCGCTTCCCGGTGTATTCACAACGGAACGGCTTCATACCAGAAGAATGCAATGTACCTACGGATGGGACTGGGTGGATCGCTTTGTTACCCAGGGGATTTTCCGCGATGTACGGCTGACATTCCGCAAGCCCAACGAAATCGACAATGTTTATGTGTTCACAAAACGCATCACACCGTACGCCGCGCAGGTGAAGATTGAGATTGCGTTCCGCGATGTCGTGAAGGAACAGGAAGCAGTAAGCATGGAGATTTTCGCACCGGACGGAGCATGCGTATTCTCCAAAACGCGCATGATTTTAAAAGAGGATATGGACGAAAGCGTGGATGTTGTGAATCCGCAGCTGTGGTTCCCCAACGGATACGGAGAGCAGCCGCTTTATAAGTTGGTTTTAAAAACGAAACACTCCGAAAAAGAAGTGATGTTCGGTATCCGTGAAATCACGGTTCTGCAGATAGAAGACACACCCGGAAGCGAAGAAGAAATGCTCTGCAAGACCCTTCGCGAAGACCCGTTCTTCTGCGGGCGTGACCGGAACGAAAGCGGCGCGTGCTTTACTGTTTTGGTAAACGGCGTGAAAATTATGTGTAAGGGCGGAAACTGGGTTCCCTGTGAACCGTTCCCCTCTGCGGAAACACCAGAGAAAATAAAAACGATTTTATCGCTTGCCAAGAATGCCGGCATGAATATGATAAGAATCTGGGGCGGCGGTATTTTCGAGCAGGATGCTTTATATGAACTCTGTGACCGCTTCGGTATTTTAGTCACACAGGACTTTCTGATGGCGTGCGGACAGTATCCGGAAAAGGAAGAATGGTTTATCAAGGCGCTGAACGAGGAAGCAAAATATGCGGCGCTTCGCCTGAGAAATCATCCCTGCCTTGCATGGTGGACGGGTGATAACGAAAACGGAGAATTAGGCTCGGAAAACAAAACGGATTTTATGGGATATCTTGCGGCAACCTACGGCGCAGAGCCGGTTCTGAAGCAATACGACAGAGAACGGTATTTCTTCCCGTCCTCTCCCTACGGCGGCGATTATTATTCATCTATCACTCGCGGTACAACCCATAACACCAACTTCCAGAGTATGGTGTATGACGAAGCATTCGACACGGATTTTAAGCATTATCCGGAATTTTTCTCCAAAATGTTTGCTCGGTTCAGCGTGGAACAGATGTGCTTAGGTCTGCCTTTTGTATCGTCACTTTTAAACTTTATGACGGAAGAGGATATCTACGGTCCCGATACCACTATTTCCGAATATCATATGCGGGACGGCGGCGGAAAACGGTACACGCTGTTTGAAGCGGCAAACCAGATGGCAAAGCAGATGTTCGGTGATTACACGGATGGCAAAGACGGTGTGAAAAAACAGCAGATGCTTCAGACAGAATGGATTCGTCTGACGCTGGAAACCCACAGACGGCATAAGTGGTTCTCCTCCGGTATTGTATACTGGATGGTGAATGATTGCTGGCCTGCGGCAAACGGATGGTCGATTATTGATTACTACGCAAAGCCGAAACCGGCATACTATGCGTTTCAGCGCGGTGCAAAGCCTTTGGTTTCGTCTTTGGAGAGAAAGAATGAAAAACTGCTTCTGCATATTTCAAATGACGGACTTTTGGCAGCATCGGGAAGCGCAACCGTGTTTGCATATGATGTGAAGCGTAAGACCAAAACGGTGGAAAAGGAAATTGCATTTTCTGTGGATGCCAACGAAACGGCGGCTGTAGCAGAATTTGATTTTTCGGAATTCGACAGAGAAAACACCGTGATTCTTTGCGATATGGCCTCTAATCTGGGTGAGGACCGTACCTTCTATGTAAAAGACGGATTGAGAAGTCTTGGAATCACCTATGAGGATGCAGAAATTGTTGCAGAGGATCAAGAAAGCATCACCGTAAAAGCAGAAAGCTTTATTCCGGTTGTTCTGCTGGATGTTCCGGAAATACTGGAAGAAAACTGCTTCCCCATGCTGGCAGGAGAAACAAAACGGATTATGAAAAGATAAGAAGGTATTTTTATGGATTTTACAAAGCTTCAGAATGCATTAGACCGGATTGTAACAGAGTACCATGCGCCCGGCGTGGATTGTCAGGTATATATCGACCATCAGCCGGTGTTCCGGTATTTTGCCGGAATGCGTGATGCGGAAAACAAAATCCCCATGGACGGAAACGAGCTGTATCTGATTTTCTCCATGACAAAAATGCTTACATGCACAGGTGCGCTTCAGCTTCTGGAAAAAGGTGCGTATCGGCTGGATGACCCCATCAGTAAATACCTTCCGGAATTTGCACACATGAAGGTGTCTGCAAAGGGCATGGATGCTGCGGCAGGCGCAAAGGTGGCGAGCGGCAAAGGCATGGCAGAGGCAGAGGAGCAAACGGATGTTTACGATGCCAAAACGCCGATTACCGTAAAACATCTGTTTACCATGGGCGCAGGGCTTGACTATGTTTTAAACGATGAGCCTATCAAAAACGCATTGGCGGAGGGAAAAAAGACCACCCGGGAGCTGGTGGGAGCTATGGCAGGGAAAGTACTTGGTTTTGAGCCGGGAACCAGATATCGTTACAGCTTATGCCACGATGTGCTGGGGGCTTTGATTGAAATCTGGTCGGGACAAAAGTTCGGCGAGTATATGAAAGAACACGTGTTTGATCCCATCGGTATGACACGCACCTTCTTTGGCGTTCCCAAGGACGAAGAAAGACTTTCTCAGATGGCGGCGCGGTACACCTATCAGGCGGACGGATATCCGAAAAGATTGCCCATTGAGTGCTATTTTATTCTGACGGATGCATATGAAAGCGGCGGTGCAGGCCTCACCTCCTGCACAGAGGATTATGCGCGCTTCCTGGACATGCTTGCCTGCGGTGGTGTTGCCGCAAACGGAAACCGCATTTTAAAAGAAGAAACCGTTATGCTGATGCAGAAGGATCATCTGGTAGGCGAGCAGAAAAAGGATTTTGACAATATGCGTGCCGGTTATGGCTACGGTTTAGGTGTTCGCACTCATATCAATCCTGAAAGAAGCGGCTCCAAAAGCCCAGTGGGAGAATTCGGATGGGACGGCGCGGCAGGTGCATTTTCCATGGTGGATATCAAGCATAAAGTGTCTCTTACCTATTTTCAGCATGTGCACAACTGGGGTCTGGCATATCAGCAGGAACTGAAGGATAGTTTGTACGACAGCTTATGCGAAGAATAAATCCGCCGGGAAGACATGGATTTTTATATAGGAAAATGTTATAATAAAGGGAGAATTATGTTGACTTTTGACATGCGCTATGCTATAATTCACAATATAGTTACTTCTATCTTTTTGTAATGGGAGAGAGTCGCATGAAAGCTTTAGAAGATAAAATATTGAAAGAAGGCAGAGTTCTGCCGGGAAACATTTTAAAGGTGGATTGTTTTTTGAATCATCAGATAGATGTATCTTTTCTTTTAGAAATGGGAAAGGAAATCTGTGCACTTTACAAAGATGTGCCGGTGAACAAAATTTTAACCATTGAAACATCGGGCATTCCTATTGCATTTGCGGCGGCGCAGTTTATGAACGTTCCCGTTGTGTTTGCGAAGAAAAACAAGTCGGGCAATATTTCGGACGATGTGTATTCTTCCAAGGTAACTTCCTTCACACGGAATTATTCTTATGATGCTGTGGTGAGCAAGGATTATCTTGCACCGGAGGATCAGGTGCTGGTTATTGACGATTTTCTGGCGAAAGGAAATGCATTAAACGGTCTGATGGATATTATTTCTCAGGCGGGGGCAACGCTTTGCGGTTGCGTGATAGCCATTGAAAAAGGATTCCAGGGCGGCGGAGACGAACTGCGGGCAAAAGGAATCCGTGTGGACTCATTGGCGATTATTGAGTCTATGACGGAACATTCTTTAGAGTTCCGTAAATAAAAACGACTGTAATGATAAATTACATAAAAATTTTGCCAAAAGGCAGGAGGGTAACAAAATGAAAAAACTTATTTCATTACTCACCGTTGCTGCAATGTTGATTGCATCTGTATGTATGCTTTCCGCATGCGGTGGCGAAAAAACAGAAGGCGGCGAAGCGCCTGCTGCAAATGCTGATTTTAAAATCGGCTTCATTTATTTGCACGATGAAAACTCCACTTATGACAAGAACTTCTTAGATGCTGCAACAGAAGCAACAGAAGCTCTGGGTCTTAAACCCGAACAGGTTATCTTCAAAACAAACATTCCTGAAGGTAACGAATGCTACGAAGCAGCTGCTGACTTAGTTGACCAGGGTTGTAACGTTGTATTTGCAAACAGCTTCGGTCATGAGCCTTACATGTTAAAGGCTGCTAAAGAATTCCCCGAAGTTCAGTTCTGTCACGCTACAGGTACCACAGCGCACACAGAAAACCTGCCTAACTTCCACAATGCATTTGCTTCCATCTATGAAGGCAGATATCTTGCAGGTATCGCTGCAGGTATGAAGCTGAACGAAATGATTGAAAGCGGTAAAATCACAGCTGACCAGGCTAAAATGGGTTACGTTGGTGCTTATACCTACGCTGAAGTTATTTCCGGTTACACATCCTTCTACCTGGGTGCAAAATCCGTTTGTCCTTCCGTTACAATGGAAGTACAGTTCACAGGCAGCTGGTATGACGAAGCTTTAGAAAAAGAAGCTGCAACAAAGCTGTTGAGCAACAAGTGCGTATTAATCAGCCAGCATGCTGACTCCATGGGTGCTCCCACAGCTTGTGAAAACGCAGGCGTTCCCAACGTTTCCTACAACGGCAGCACACAGAGCGCATGCCCCAACACATTTATCGTTTCTTCCAGAATCGACTGGGCTCCTTACTTCAAATACATCATCGAAGCTGCACAGAAGGGTGAAACCATCGCAGTTGACTGGTGTGAAGGCTTTGAAGCAGGTTCCGTTAAGCTGACAGACGTAAATGAAGCTGTTGCTGCAAAGGGCACAAAAGAAGCAATCGAAGAAGCAAAAGCGAAGCTGATCTCCGGCGAAATCAAAGTGTTTGACACAACCACATTCACCGTTGAAGGCAAAGCTTTAGATTCTTACAAAGCTGACGTTGATACAGATGCTGATTACGAGAAAGATACGGAAGTTATCGCTGACGGTTACTTCCATGAATCCGAATATCGTTCTGCTCCTTACTTCGATCTGCAGATCGACGGTATCACATTGCTGAACAGCATGTTCTAATTGCTTTTTAGATAGGGCGGGGATATCTCCGCCCTATTTCGCTTTTACATCTTTTGTCTTTCCTAAGCAAAAAGGTGTGTGCTTAGGAAAGGTAAAAGAAATTCTTTGATATGGAGAAAATGTATGGAACAAAATTTTGCCCTTGAACTAAAAAATATCACAAAGACATTTGGCAGCGTTGTTGCCAACAAAAATGTATCCCTTCAGGTGAGAAAAGGCGAAATTCTGTCGATTCTCGGTGAAAACGGAAGCGGCAAAACCACGCTGATGAACATGGTTTCCGGTATCTATTACCCGGACAGCGGTCAGATGTTTATTGACGGTAACGAGGTTACCATCGCATCTCCCAAGGATGCATTCAATTATAGAATCGGTATGATTCACCAGCATTTTAAGCTGGTGGATGTGTTCAGCGCCGCTGAAAATATCGTGCTCGGTTTAGAGGACGAAAAAGGCTTCGACATGGCGAAGAACATTGAGAAAATCAACAAAATCACCGCGCAGTACGGTTTTGAGCTGGATCCTCATAAGAAAATTTACGAAATGTCCGTTTCGGAAAAGCAAACTGTTGAAATCATCAAGGTTCTGTTCCGTGGCGCAGACATTTTGATTCTGGACGAGCCTACGGCTGTGCTGACACCGCAGGAAACCGTGAAGCTGTTTATGGTTCTTAGGAACATGAGAGAAAGCGGCAAAGCGATTATCATTATCACCCATAAGCTTCACGAAGTGTTATCCCTTTCGGATAATGTTGCCGTTCTGCGTAAGGGTGAATATGTGGGAACGGTGAAAACCGCCGAGACCTCCGAATCCGAGCTTACCGAAATGATGGTGGGTAAAAAAATCTCGCTGGATATTGAAAGAAGCGAACCGGAAAACTGCGAAGACCGCCTGGTTGTGGACAGTATCAGCTGCGTAAACCGCGAAGGCGTGAAGCTTTTGGATAACGTTTCCTTCACGGCGCGCTCCGGCGAAATTCTTGGTATTGCAGGTATCGCTGGAAGTGGACAGAGAGAGCTTTTAGAAGCGATTGCAGGTCTGCAGCATTTAGATAGCGGCAGTGTGATTTATCACGATCCCAAAACCAATCAGGAAGAAAACCTCAGAGACAAAACACCGATGGAAATCCGCCAGATGGGTGTCCGCCTTGCCTTTGTTCCCGAGGATAGATTAGGTATGGGCCTGGTAGGAAACATGGACATCGTGGACAACATGATGCTCAGAAGCTACAAAAAGGGAAAATCCATGTTCCTGCAGAGAAAGAACCCCAAATCTTTAGCGGAAGAAATCATTGAACGCCTCGAAGTTGTTACGCCTTCTGCCGACACACCTGTCAGAAGACTTTCGGGCGGTAATGTGCAGAAAATTCTTGTAGGCAGAGAAATCGCATCGTCGCCTACGGTGCTGATGGCGGCTTATCCTGTAAGAGGTCTGGATATCAACTCCTCTTACACCATTTATAATCTTTTAAATGAACAGAAGAAAAAAGGCGTTGCCGTAATTTTCGTCGGCGAGGATTTGGACGTTTTAATTGAGCTGTGCGACCGTATCCTGGTTATTGGCTCCGGCAGAATTGCCGGCACGGTTGACGGCAGAAACACCACCAAGGAAGAAATCGGTCTTCTCATGACCAAATCTTCCCGTGAAGAACAAGAAGGGGGTAGTGAAGAATGAAAAAATTAAATGATTTTATGGTAAAAACATTCTGCAATGCTCCTTGCCATATTGCAAAACGGGACGACATTGTATGGTGGAAGGCATGGATTATCAGAATCGTTTCAGTGCTGCTTGCGTTGATTGTTTGCGGCGTTATCACCGTTGCGCTCACGAAACTGAATCCTATCAAAATGTATATCACCATGTTTGAAGGTGCAGTCGGCACCTCGAGACTGGTGTGGAACTTATTCCAGAACACGGCGATTCTTCTTTGTATTTCTCTTGCAGTAACGCCTGCATTTAAAATGCGCTTCTGGAACATCGGTGCAGAAGGTCAGGTATTAATCGGAGGCCTGGCAACTGCCGCCTGTATGATTTTTTTAGGCGGCAGGCTTCCCAACCCGGTGCTGATTCCCATCATGCTTGTGGTAAGTATCGTAGCCGGCAGCATCTGGGGTCTGGTTCCAGCATACTTCAAAACCAAGTTTAATTCCAATGAAACCTTGTTCACTCTGATGATGAACTATATCGCAATCCAGATTGTGGCATACTTTACGTTGGAGTGGTCGGTGCCGAAAGGCTCGGGTACGCCGAGAACCCTGGAGTTCGGTCAGCTCCCCACCCTTTTAGACCAGAAATATCTGATTAACATTTTAATCGTTGCCGTAATTACGATTATCATGTATATTTATTTAAAATACAGCAAGCAGGGCTACGAGATTTCCGTTGTGGGTGAAAGTGAAAAAACGGCAAAATATGTTGGTATCAACGTAAAGAAGGTTGTATTAAGAACCATGGCAATATCCGGTGCTATCTGCGGTATTGCAGGCTTTCTGCTTGTTGCCGGAACGGACCACTCCTTAAAGAGTGACACCGCAGGCGGCAGAGGCTTCACGGCAATCATGGTATCATGGCTGGCAAAATTCCATCCGGTATTCATGATTGTAACGTCCCTATTGATTGTATTTTTGGAAAAAGGCGCTTCCAAAATTTCGGAAGTGTACCGTCTGAATTCTTCTTTCTCCGATATTATAACCGGTATTATCATTTTCTTTATTATCGGTTCGGAATTCTTTATTAACTACAAAGTGAAATTCAACAAAAAGGAAAAGGAGGCAAAAGTATGATAGCGACAATTATTCAACGTGCAGTTATGCAGGGAACGCCTCTGCTTTTTGGCTCCACCGGTGAAATATTAACGGAAAAATCCGGTAACTTAAACCTGGGTATCCCCGGAATCATGTATGTGGGCGCCATCAGCGGCGTTGCAGGCTCTTTCCTTTATGAGCAGGCAGTTACCACTCTGAATCCGTTTCTTGCAGTATTCATTCCTTTAATCTGCTCCTTAATTGGCTCAACGCTGATGGGACTGATTTATTGCTTCCTGACAGTAACGCTCCGCGCCAATCAGAACGTTACCGGTCTTGCATTAACCACCTTCGGTATCGGTGTAGGTAACTTCTTTGGCGGTTCACTGATTAAGCTGGTGGATACGGATGTGCCGTCCATTTCTCTTTCGGCAACCAGTACGATTTTTAAAACCCAGCTGCCCTTTGCGGATAAATTAGGCTGGTTTGGCGATATTTTCCTTTCCTACGGATTTTTGGTTTATGTTGCTATTATCGTAGCGCTGATTTCGTCTCATGTGCTGAAAAAAACCAGAACCGGTCTGCATTTAAGGGCGGTTGGTGAAAGCCCTGAAACGGCGGACGCAGCGGGTATCAGCGTAACAAAACACAAATATCTTGCTACCTGCATCGGTAGTGCCATTGCAGGACTGGGTGGTTTATACTATGTAATGGATTATGCAAACGGCGTCTGGTCCAATAACGGCTTCGGTGACCGTGGCTGGCTGTCTATTGCGCTGGTTATTTTCTCCATGTGGAGACCGTCCATCAGCATTTTTGGCTCTATCCTGTTCGGATTTTTGTATGTCATTCCCACCTACATTCCGGACATTACGGTAAGCACCAAAAAGCTCTTTGAAATGCTTCCTTATGTTGTAACCATACTGGTGCTCGTTATCACCAGTATCCGCGACAAAAAGGAAAATCAGCCCCCCGCGGCTTTGGGACTCCCTTATTTCCGAGAAGAACGATAGCATAAAGAAACGCAGTAAACTTTACTGCGTTTCTTTTTGTATACTTGCTTTTTTGCAGAAAAACTGATATAATAAAAATACGGAGTAACGTATATGTATTTCGGAGACGAAAAAGAAAGAAGTGGTAAAAAATGTGTTTGAAAAAAATGATGTCCTGCATTCTGGCATGTCTGATGATTGCCGCTATGGCAGTTCTGCCGGTGCAGGCGGAAACAGCCGTGCCGACAGGGTATGTCACAGACAATCTGGTTCTGTTCCTGGATGCTAACAACAACACAGGAAACGGCTACGATGCAGACGCAACAGATTGGGTGGACTTATCCGACGCTACGGGAGCCACCAAGGTGAGTACCAACGGAAACACCTGGGGTACAACGGAACGGTGCCTGGACATGAACGGGTATATCAAGCTGCCGGAAAAGGTTCGTCAGGCGATTTCCGGTGACAACTGGACAGTAGAGTTCGTGATGGAAGACTACCCGGAAACTGCGTCTGCTTCCAACATCCGAAACGTAATGGCGCTGACCGGTGACGATGCGTGGATTGCATCTTCTACAACAAAAGGCTCAACGCCCAATGATAATTTCGTTATCTTCCAATCAGCGAATACAAGCAATCTGCGGCTGAAAATGATGGGTGCATCAACGGGAAGGGTTATTTCCGGAAGCTATTTTGGTCCTTCCAATGCTACGGCAGTTAACGGAACGACAACAGCCATTGCCTTTGATAAGAACAATAACAGAATCGGGTGGTATTTTGACGGCAAGGCATCCTCTCTCGTATCTTTCTACGTGCAGGATACGGTGAAAGCAGACGGCTTTATTGTAAACGGAACCTATCAGACGGAAAGAAAACCGCAGGTGATTTTCGGTGCGGCAACCGACAGAGTAGCAAGCCGTGAATTTATCGGTAAGGTAAAAGCAATCCGTGTATACAGCGATGCGCTGACCGATGCAGAAAAAGCACAGAATGCCGCGCTGGACAGAACACGCTATAAAGTAGACGACGATGATGGCTATCTCAAGGACAATCTGGTTCTGCATTTAGATGCCAATAACAACACAGGAAACGGTTTTGATGCAAACGCAACATCCTGGACAGACCTTTCCGATCCCACAGGAAACACAAAAGTTGACTTAAACGGCAATTCCTGGGGAAAAGACGAAGGCTATTTAGATTCCTATTATCTGGATGTAAACGGCTATATCAAGTTGCCGGATAAGGTGCGGCAAGCCATCAGCGGAAAAGAATGGACGGTGGAATTTATTTTAGATTCCTATCCGACCGGCACAACCTCCAATATACGAAATATTTTAGCGCTGACCGGTGATGATGAATGGATCGCATCAACAAAGACTAAGGGTTCAACCCCAAACGATAATTTCGTTATTTTCCAGTCGGCAAACGCAAAAACCCTTCGTCTGAAAATGATGGGTGCATCGGGTGCCATCTTTAACTATTTTGGCGTGGATGATACCGCATCTTTGGAACAAACAACAAACACAATTACATTCCATCATGATAAAAAGCAGGCTGCCTGGTACCAGAACGGTACGGCAAAATATGTGAGCGGATTCCTGCGTCAGGATACTGCAAAAACAGACGGCTTTATTGTGAATGGTACCTACCAGACCGAAAGAAAGCCGCAGGTAATTTTCGGTGCGGCAACCGATACGGTTGCAAGCCGTGAATTTATGGCAAAAGTGAGGGCGATTCGCGTGTACAGTGATGTTTTAACAGCGGATGAAATGAAAATCAATGCCGGGGCAGATGCCGGCAACTTCTATTCGGAAGACGGATCGACGCACAGACATTCCTACGCAACAGAATACTCTCAGAATGAAACAAGCCATTGGTATGCATGTACCAAGGAAGACTGCGTATCGGCACCTTCCGAGCTGAAAGAGTTTGGCGATCACGTATACGACGGTAGCGATGATTATATCTGTAACGTGTGCGATTACACCCGTTCAACCAAAATCACCGAATCTTATGAAGTAGATATCTATGAACCGGATACGGATATTAAAACGGCGCCGATTGTGATGCAGACGGCAAATGCGGCAACGAGCGATGTTTCTTCGGAAGCAAAACGCCCCTCTGCTCTGATTTTTGACGTGAAGGCAGAAAACGGCGTACTGTATGCATATGACGGCGACGAGAAACTGGGAGAATTTACTGCGCTTTATAAAAAGAACGGCTCAAAAGCCAATATGGGCGCAAGAATTTCCGATATGGCAACAGCAGAAGCTTTGGCAGAATGGGTTGGCAGAGACCGCATCGGAAACCTTTGGGTTATCTCGAATGATGTGGAACAGCTGGTAACCGTATCCAGCCCTAGTAAGCTGGATTTATCCGACAGAACCATCACCACAGCAGGCAATCCGGTGAAAGCCAGATATCTGCGGGTGGTAAGTGACACGAAGTATTTAGGATGTTCGGAATTTGATGTTACGGGTAAAACCGAAAGCGGCGAAACCATAGATCTTCTTCACGATGCAAACGGCAACTTAAGAACCGGCGTTGTGCTGAGCCATTCCGGTACCATTTACGATAACGGTGCTACCATCGACTGGATTGCAAACGGCAACGAAGAAGACAGAACCTATATCGGCGGCGAAACCGGTAAAACCTACTTCCAGATTGATTTGGGAAGCGAACAAAATGTTACGGGCATTACCTACAAAATCATAGACGATGCCAAATGGAATCATTTCCGGTATCAGGACTTTAAGATTGTGCTGTCCAATGACCCGGCATTCTTAACCGGTGTTACAACCGTTATGAATATTGGTAAATTAGGCACAGAAAATACACCGGAAAACTTCCCCTTATATTTCAAAGTGGATTTGAGCGGAACGGGAACAGGATATGCAGGTGATATGAAAATCACGCCTTACATGTCCAACCTGGTGCGTGGCATAGTAGACTTCACGGGTAAAACCGTGCGTGGTCCCGGCAGAATCTCTTACGATTTCGGTACAGATGCAGAGGATATATTAGATGAGCCTGTAGGCGGTGCGTTTGCTAATAAAACACAGCAGAATTTTGAATATGTAACCTATAGCGCAGGCGATAAGGAAACGGTTTATGAAGCCATGAGCTGGGATGAAATATACGATGTCATGTATAGCCGTGGCTACAGAAACGCACTCATTCCTGCCCATGTGCTGACAAAAGAACACGTACATTCCCTGCAGGGATCTTTGGTGAACGTCATCGCCCAAACCGATGCAACAACAGAAAAAGAGTTCTATGACTTAATTACCACCGGTGTGAACGGAATCTTGTCCTCCGATTATAAAACCAATATTGCGGCGCTGGAAAGTGATGTGTTCAACGCAGGCGGCGAAAGCATTCTGGTGCGTGGCGGCTCCGTTGTCGGACACCGTGGCGATATGGGAAATCATGACCTGTACCCCGAAAACTCGGTAGAAGCCATTGTTGCAGGTGCGCAGAGCGGTGCAGATTCTGTAGAGTTTGACGTGTATATGACCATGGATGGTTATTTGATCCTGATGCACAACAACAATATTTCCGGCTTCTTTGATTACCCCGAAGATTATACGGGAACCCGTGTGGACAGCAAAGTAACCATCACCCAGAGATACTGGAAGGGAGACTTGGAGTATCTGCAGTCTACCTATAATCCCGAAATCGGCATGCAGCAGCTCTGGCAGCTTTATGAAGCGGTCGACACAGAATATCCTGAACTGCGTCTGCATCACGAAATCAAGGACTTCAGAACAGAAACCTTTAACCGTCTGACTTATGTTATGGAGCAATACGGCATGCGTTCGCGTTCCGACATTGTTTGCTATAATAAAGACATTATCCGTTATGCCAACGAAATGGGTATTTCCGCACAGTTCTTAAATCTTGCGGAAGGCGAAATCGTAACAAAGGACAGCGTAAACCGCAGATACGAAACAGAAGCGCTTTATCGTCCCATCAACTCCACATGGCACACCATGTGGCAGTATATCGACACGGAATATCTGGAAGACCTGAAGCATTTCGGTCTTTCCGCATATCCCTGGGCAACATACACAGAAGAAGTAATGGACGGCTATTATGTGCAGGGCTATCAGGGCTTTACCACAGATATCGTTCACGATACAGATGATTATGTGAAGGAAATCGTGCCTTCCGTGGATCCTTTAAGCGGCAAGGTAACTGCAAAAGCATACACGCTTTCTCACCACACGAAGAAAGGCACTTTTGACGAAAGCTCGGTAGTGGTTGAAAAATGGTGGATTGCAGACGGAACATCAAGAGCAGATACGGAATACGATTTAGCTGATTTTGAAATCGTAGCAGTAGCAGGCCAGCCTGTTATCGACCAGACAAACAAAACTGTCAGCGGCGGTGCAGGTGATGTGATTGCAATCCGCAGTAAGCAGGCATTAAACGGCGCTTCTTACTATGTATATTCCGACGGCTTTGATTTAGGCGACTGCAAGGAAGGTAGCTTGAAAATTGATACAGAAAAGCATACCGTGACAGTATCGGCTAATGCAGATAGCTTCACGGAAGGTATAGCCGTTGTGGCAATTTACAGAGACAAAGAACTGTTAGGCGCTAAAACGGTGGGTCTTTCTGAAGCTGCAGACATCAGTGAAACATTCTCCTATAGTGGAAATGCTCCTGATATAGCAAAGATTATTTTCGTAAAAGATTTGAAAAATGTAGTGCCTATGAGAGAGGCAATTGTACTGAAATAGAGTAAAAATAAAAATCCATCCGCACATAAGTGTGGGTGGATTTTTTTCGATGCAATCAAAAAGACGTGCCTTTTAAGACACGTCTTTGGAGTTATATTTTATCAAAATAACATTTCACCGTTCTGTGATTTCCGGGTAGGGCAACATCAATGCCGTGTTGGTTGATTTCTTTTCCTGTCATCACGGTGCCGGAGGAAAGCTTATAGCTTGCGTTTTCGTCCACCATGGGAAAGAGTGTGACATTATCCTGGCGGATTTTGTGGGTATATACCAAGATTCTGGACTTCGTCATGGCAATATCAGTGTACTGCAAGACCAGAACTGATTCGGTGTCACACAGAATGCGGCAAACTGCCGTTTTCCAGAAGTCTCTTTCTGCCTTAAAATCTGCAATTTCCTGCTTGAACGTTTTCATCAAGTTATCTGTGAAGGAATTCAGGTCGCAGGAAAAACTGATAGGACCGCCCAGCATAAACCCGGAGATGAAGTCCGGGAACACGGCTGCGATGCTGTTCCAGGTGGCATCGTTTGTGGCAAGGATTTTTTCCGTCAGCTCGTCACTGTCATACACGGGACCGAAATTGTCCAAAGAACGGATGGTTGCCCAACGCTCCATCCAGTTCGCCGGCATACGGCGGATGGTGTCTTTCACGATACGGAGACCTTCGTAGGGGCTCTGGTCATCGGTGAACCAGAAACTGTCGAAATCCTTACCGTCACGGACGGACATACGCTGACCGCCGGATGCGCAGTTACACAGATACAAATCAGGATACCGCGCCTTTACTTTGGCGAGGTACTCGTTGTACCCCTCAAAATATGCGGTAAAGGCAGACTGATATTTGTCGTAGCTCAGGTCGGAGTTAAAATCAAATTTCATAAAGTCTGCGTGGAAACGGTCAATCAGCTGGCAGGTGATGTTAAAAATATGTTCTCTTGCTTCGGGATTGGCAAAATCCAGGAAATAATTTCCCTTATATTCGATGAAATAATCGGGATGAGTTTTTAGAATTTCTGCCGATTCGCCGGCGCTTTCCGGCTCCAGCCAGAAGCCAAATTTCATACCTGCCTTGTGAACCTCGTCGGCAAACTCGGCAGTTCTTCCGTAGAAGCCACCGGTCATGTTTTCTTTCCAGTCGCCACGGGTGCCCCACCAGAGACTTCCGTCGCCAAACCAGCCTGCGTCCACAACATAGTATTCCACGCCCAGCTCCTTGGCTCTGGGAATCTGCGCCATGGCAGACTCATAGTTGATTTTATCGAACTGATACATCCAGGTGTTATATAAAACAGGCATTTCCCTTCTGGGGAAATGGGTGTGACAGTAGTTATGAATCTTATAGCAGTCCAAATCCACTTTGTTTAATACATCATATGTAATCACGGTGGGAAGCGCAAAGCTTTCACCGGGCGCCAGTGTTTTGGTGAAGTTATCCTTTAAGATACCGGCATATACTTCAATTGCCGTCAGCTCACCGCCCGCGTAGATACGACTTGCGGTCAGCTCCCATGCAGATTGTGCCAGCAGGTGAAATGCTGTTCCGCGGTTTGTCTGATTGCTCCACAGAACCATGAAAGGTGCGGCAGAACTGGTATTTCTCACGCTTTTACAGATAGCGGAAACAGAAGTTACCAAAGGCTGCCATGCGCCCATGCTCTCGTTCTGCCAGCCGTTATACTGGGAATACACCTCGTATTCGCCACCGTCAAACTGAAACTTCAGCTGCAGGCAGTTTAAGGTGATGTTTTTGTCGCTTGTGTTTGTAACAGATGTAGTGTATGTGCAGACACCTAAATCATCCGTTTCTGTAACGGTTTTAGCAACAACACCATTGGTTTCAGCGGAATGTGCGTCGTCTGCTGTGGTAGCTGTTCCGCAGATTTCGCCGAAATCACCGGTGATAACCCATATATCTCTTGCATTGGTTTTATCGGTTATTTTTTTCATAGTATCATCCTCGTTTCTGTATGAAAATGCTTGGCTTTATTCTATCATAGTTTGCGCTATTGCGCAAGTGGAATTTTGGAAGGTTGGTTTTTCTGCAGATAATTATATGTGTAGGCAGAGGGGGACACGCCCATCAGCCGCTTGAATTCCACGGAAAAGTGTTTATAGTCCCGATACCCGCAAAGGTCGGCAACCTCCTGCAGACTGTAGTAATTAGCAAGGATTAATGCCGCAGCGTGGCGGATTCTTGCCTCAATGACGTATTGCTTGGGAGACATGCCGAATTCCTTTTTGAAAAGCTTGCGAAAGTAGGGCTCGCTGATATAAGATTTTTTCGCTGCATCCGGCAAGGAAAAATCCTGATTCAAACAGTTTTTTCGAATATAAGAAACGGCATCACGGATTTTGCTTGTTTCCGCATCGGGCAAATTATCCCGGTAAAAATCAGCAAAAAGGTCCTGCATGACCGAGGCGCATAAGTTTTTGTATCCCGGTTCTTTTTTGTTCCATAAATCCAGAATGTTCAGAAATTTTTTTTGGTAGTTTTCTGGATGCTCCGGCAAAAAATGCTCGATGGTGTCGGTTTGATAATTCAGCGTTTTCATGTGCACAACGACCATATGATCGTTTGATGCGGTACGGTCGTAGGTGATATGAGAAGGGACGAAGCATATAGAACCATCGGAAACGGATATCGCTTTTTTTCCGTCATCCATCACAGCGTCAGAGGAAAGGCGAAAAGAAACAGCATCAAACAAGCGATTTGTATTATGGGTGCATGAATAGGTGCTTTGCTTCAGCTCCAGCACGTCCAATATCTCAAACACAATATATTCCTGCTCGAAAATCAAGATAATCACCTCCCGGTATTAGGAGTATTGTATCATAACAGACTCGAAAAATCAACCTTTTCAATCGTTTTCAAGGTGGATTTTTCTTGGGATCTGTAATACAATCAAAAAAGAAAGGGGAGAGATCCATGAATAACAGAAGAAAAGTATTGGAACTGTTTGAAAGGCAAAAAATTCAGACAGAAGACAGAATTCAAAACGGAATAGAACAGCATCGCAAAGGCTTTGCGCATCTGGAAATAAAAGATAAGAACGGACAAGTGATTCCGAACGCAAAGGTGAGAGTGAATCAAACAAGTCACGCCTTTCGATTTGGTGCCAATCTGTTTATGCTGGAAGAAATGGAAACAAAAGAGAAAAACGAGGCGTATAAAAAGTATTTTGCAGATCTTTTCAATATGGCAACGTTGCCGTTTTACTGGGATGCAACAGAGCCGGAAAAGGGCAAGACAAGATATACAAAAGACAGCGAAAAGTTTTATAGAAGACCGCCCATTGATTTGTGTATAGAATACTGCGAGGCAAACGGTATAGAGCCAAGGGAACACGCCTTAGCGTACGACAGATTCTTCCCGAAATGGTTATATGATGCATCTGTGGAAGAAGTGAAACAAGCACTCGTAAAACGATGTCAGGAAATTTCTGAACGGTATCGCGATAAAATTCCGACCATTGAAGTAACAAACGAAATGGAATGGAGTGACAGCAGAACATCGTTTTATAACGAACCGGATTTCGTGGAATGGTGTTTCAAAACCGCGGAAAAATATTTTCCCGGCAATCAGCTTGTTGTGAATGAGTGGATGGGTCTTTGCTGGGAGGATCGTTGCCGTTTTAATGATAAATACTATACGTATATTGAAAACACGTTGCTTAAAGGCGCAAGAATTGATGCGATAGGCATGCAGTTTCATACCTTCTTCCGTTTGGAGGATGAGTATGAAAAGTCGAGACCATATTATGATCCGGATAAATTATACCGTCACATGGATTTATATGCAAACCTTGGAAAACCTCTGCAGGTGACGGAAATCACCATTCCCGCCTACTCGAACGGCGAAGAAGATGAGCAGATTCAGGCGGAAATTTTAACATGGCTTTATAAAATCTGGTTTTCTCATCCAAATATGGAGCAGATTATTTACTGGAATCTGGTGGATGGATATGCGCATCTTTGGGATCCCGATCCGGAAGCCATCAAAGCATCCCAAGGGAATATGACTTTGGGCGAAAACTATTATTACGGCGGTCTGATTCGTTTTGACCTGACACCGAAGCCCTCTTACTACGCCCTCAAAAAGCTGATTCAGGAAGAGTGGCACACG
The DNA here is from genome assembly GCA_017396465.1 of Clostridia bacterium. GTDB lineage: Bacteria > Bacillota > Clostridia > UBA1381 > UBA9506 > Congzhengia. Next base: position 31,292 of record JAFQLU010000049.1, read on the forward strand.
GAAGAAGCGATGGAAACAGACAACGAAGGAAAAGCAATGTTTAAAGGCTTTTACGGTACATACGATGTGGAAGTGGAAAAAGACGGTGTTGTGACGACACATACCATAAATTTCACGTCGAAGAGCAAAGAGCAGTTTGAGATTACATTGTAAAAAGGTAAGGTGCAGCAAAATGCTGCACCTTTTTTACTTGAATATTTTGTATTTTTTTACTGCAGAATCTTAATCCGGCTCTTTGTCATGCTGTTTGGAAAGGTCGTTTTGTGGTTCAGCAGATGTATTTTTCTTTGCCATAGCGCCTAACCCGCTGACAGAGGTGTTGCCGCCCTCGGTGGGTTCATAATCCGACCAATCCACGCTCCAGAGCGGTTTTCTGCGGAACGGTTTTTTGAAGGTGTTTTTCAGAACGCCTCGTTTTTCCATGTTGATCATGCAGGCACGGGTACACCCTTTTGCACCGCAAACCGCCTGCCCTGTATTATAAAGATTGGCAGGCTTATGATAAAACGGAGAATGAGAAGCCGGCTTAATATCGTCTCGTCCCTCCTGGTAGGTTCCCTTTTCACCATCCTGACACAGTTCACCGCCACGAAAAGCAATATCGCAGGCGTCACAGTCCAATTCGCCCCATTCCACTTCGTGACCTGCTAAAGTTACCTTTACGGTTTTGGTAGCGCTGATGGCGTTACCGGGACATTCTCTGACACATGCCATACAGCGGTTACAAAGCTTGGGACCGTCATAAATGGGGTCGGGCTCTAATTCCAGCTCAGTTAAGATAACGCCCACACGCAGACGGGGACCAAATTCCGGTGTCAACAACATTTTGCTGTACCCGATTTCGCCGAGACCTGCTAAATAAGCACAAATTCTTAAATGCAGCATAATATCCGGCTGCGGCTTGCCGGGTTCTACGGGTTTGGAATAGTTTTCACGCAGATTCCCCTCGTTATCAATACCACGCCAATCACTCTGGTGACCAATGGGAATGGCTTCATATCCTGCATCTTCAATCACACGGCACATGTTAATGACAGTCATGGGAATATACATATAGGTAAGACCACCATAGCCCATAGCGGCGTAGTTGGAGAAAAACGTGCCCTCTTCAATTCCGCGAAGAGAACCTCTCATCACGCGGAATCCCATCACAATCATGCTTTTCGCTTCGGGCATAATGAATCTGGGGTCCATCTGGGGCGGAGCGCCTTCAAAACGGTCCATGGGTGCGATGCCGCAAAGGTCGGCGCCGCATTGGTATGCTAAATTTTTAATATCTTGTGCATTCATGTATATTTCTCCTTGCTGTTGGTTTATTCAAACTTTTTATCGTCTGCGCTCTTTAAATCGTTTTCCTCTTTCATGTAACCGAAGGTAAGCGCTCCACTCCATGTACCCTTTTCATCAAAGGTGCAAGGCATACGGACAATCACTTCATTGGTTTCACCATCTTTGGCAATCATGCAATCCTGTATATTTTCAATATACATCCCCTCCGGCACATAAACGAATACGCTGCCTCGTTCTCCTGCCGGGCGTTTTGCAGATACATACAAGGTGTTATGCTCCCAATGGGATTCTGTGTCAATCTCGCCCATCAAAAGCTGCATATCCGTTGCAATCACCTGAGGACGATTCATTTGCTTGATTAAGTGGAAAACACGTACCGTTCCCGGCTGAATGCAGACATCAAAGGTATCACAGCCGCCGCCTAAGTATTGTTCTCCCCAAAACTCCCAAACCAGAAATTCTCCCGGGAATTTCAGAGTATGACACTCTGCTTCTTTGGTAACATTAAATACGGCGATTACAGCAGAATCCTCAAAATCATATCGGAAAATTCTTGGAGGATACCCTTCTTTGTGTGTAAACAAATCCTCGGGGCGTGCCTGAAGAGTGTGCCTCGGGAAGGTTTTCTTAATGATTGCAAGCCGATCATCCGAGATTGCCTGCATCATCTCTCCTATTATGGAAGAGCTTCCGCTCATACCGTGGATAGTTGCGCATATCCGCGCATATTCCAAAGGAATCGGTTTATCTACCGTCAGCACATTTGCCACATCGTTGATATATAACTTTTTGTGGGTGTAGTATGATGCCATATTATATAAAGAGCGTTCAGGACCTGTCCAGAAATCCAGCTTATTGATAACGTAAGAAGCCGGGTAGAAGAAGGAGTTGGGAGCAATTTTTCTGCCTTCTCCCATATCGCCTGCCGTGCGAACGGCATCTACAAAACCTGCGCAATGGAAGGTCGGCCCCGAGGAGGTCAGGATAAAGGTATCTTCTCCTGCCGCTTCCCGAATGGTGCGCATGAAATTACAAAAGCTTTCTGCACCCTGCACTAATGCGGGATTTGCATGGGAAAAGGCAGGGGCAACGTCCATTTTTCCTGCGCCGACTCGGATAAAATCAACCATATAATATCGGATGCCCTTTTCTCTCCAATATGTAAATACTTTTTTAATAAATGCCAAAGATTTCGGATGCGAAGGGTCTAAACCATACATATCCGGCCGTTTTTCCGGGGGAAGATATCTGGCATCGCCATGAGACCAGTTTTGGGAAAATACCATGAAATTTCCGTTTTCGTCCTTCAAAAGGGCGTCTTTTAATTCCTGCACCAAGTCCTCTAAATGACTGCTGATGAAAAAGGGTGCAATCCACAATCCGGGCACAAACCCTCTTTTCCGAGCCTCGGAAATATAATGGTCTGCGCCTCCCGGGAGATTTTTTGTATTCCAGGAAAACCAATCTCCGCAGTTTCCGCCGGGAATATTTCGGATACTCAGCCAATAGGTGTTTAAGTTATATCCCTTCATTTTTTCAGCGGCTGTATCAAAAATGGAGAAAATTTCTTCTTCATCATTTTGGACATTGTCCTCACGGTAAGACCACGGAATGCCGGCAGCCCCACGAATCGGCTCACGGCAGAATACCGGTTTGATACGGTCTGCCACAATATCTGCCCAGGATTCCAGTTGCACAAAAGGAGACGAACCGCAGGCTATGGTAAACTCTTCAAAAACCGTTGTTTTCCCGGCTGACAGCACCCATCCGCTAAAATCACCATACGCCTGAAAACCGCAAATATATCCGTCTTTCAAGTTTCTTCTGACACCGGTCAACAATCTTTGAAAACCGATAAATCCGATTTGCAAAGCAAGGTTTTCCGAATGGGAATAAAACTGAAATTTAATTTGGGATTCCTCGGGTGCATCGGGATGGTTTACGTTTAATACACGTCTTACATCCTGCCCCCGTTGTGCGACGCCCAACGCCCGTACGTCTTCCGCCTTTGCATATACATCCGAAAAAGCATCCAATATGATGCACTTTCCCAAAGATATATCCTGCTCGGAAATATTTTCGATTTCCGATTGAATCCATATACGTTCCTCGTTTTTTTCTACCTTCCATTTCCATACAACGGAAGGAAAATAAAGGCTGAATACGTTTTCTTCCGGTTGCTCAATCCGAATGGGTGTATACAGTTTTCCCGAAATCTCTATCTTCGGAATCCAGTTTTTAAAAAGTTGTTCTATGCATAATGTATTATCAGACAACAAAATTTCCATCAGTTAATCCTCCGTTTCAATCAGGTATACCGCATTTGCCGTAAGAGGGAGTTCCAATGTTTCGGTAACAGGGACCCGGGCATACACAGAAAGATTTCCTTCTGCCTTTAAGATTTTGATTTGTTCTTCCGTCAAATCGGGCGTATATCCCTTTCGTTCATATAATCTATACGGATTGTTGTGCTCTTTGTCGATACAGTATATGGTTGCGGTTTTGCCGATAGCGTCTTCAGGGAATGCGATTTTTTCTGTAATATCCGGCAAATCCTCATGGAATTTTTCAGAGCAATAGGTGAGAAAAACAGCATAATCATCTTTCTCGTTTTTGGTCGGAATCACATAAACGTTTTTATTTTCGCAGTTCGCATTCAGCAATCCTTTGTGCAGCTTTCCGCTGAGTACATGCGCATTATAGATGGGTTTTGCGAAAAAGTTCATGGTAAAAAAGTTTCGGAAGCCCGAAAAATCCGTTACCATTTCGTGCTGACCGGACAAACAGATCATCATTTTGGAAATGTTCCAGCCTTTTTCTAAAATCGTGTAAATCAACTTCACAAAATAAGCAGAATACACTTCCGTTTCCCTTGCGATGAAAGCAGGGCATTCTTCTATGTTGTAAAATCCGCAGGAGGACATTCCCCATTCATCTGCAATCAATTCCGTATCCTCAAAACCGCATTTCTTTATGGTTTCCATGATGTGTTCCTGCTGTTTCACCCAGTTTTCCACCATGAAGCTTCCGTCAGGCGAAAGTAACGTGTATGGAGATGTGCCTGCGTAGTTGTGATACGCAATGTAGTCCAGCAGTATATTCTGTTCTTTCACGTTGTTTAAAAATATCTCTAAAAACTTCGTAATGTAGGCAAGGGCAGGGCCGCCGAAGCAAAGCTTTTCCGAAACGTGGCAGATGCCATTTGCAAAAGCGGTGTAGAGCTTGGTGTATTCTTCTGCACGGGTTTCAATAGCTTCCCGTGGCAAATCCGATAAGAAAAATTCCGGAATATCCGGCTCGTTGAAGCATTGCAAATGCCACTTGGAAACGGTGTCCTCACCGTACCGCTCCACAATGTGCCTGGTGTATTCATAGCAGATTTCTTCCCAAAGCTTGTAGTCGGTGGGGACAGAGGTGTTAAACAGCTTTCCTTTGTATCGGGTTTTGTTTTTGCTGTTGCTGGTGGCGGCGTGCTTGTTTGTGGCAATGCACTCGGGCATAGCCGCATATGCCAAAAGCAGACTATAGCCTTTTTCCACTAAATAGTCCAGCCTTAAATCGTTTAATCTGAAGTCGTAGGCAAGCTCGCCGTTTTCGTCTAAATACACAATATCTTCGAACATGGTGTATATGCGGACCGTGTTCACCGCGCGATCTTCTGCCATACGGTCTAAAATCTTTTTGCCCCATGCATCCTCAATGGCATCGGTGGGGTGAAACAGACAGTTGTTCCAGAAATTCGTTTGCTGCTTGATAACGGTGCTTCCGATTTTTATCATCCTGCATCCCTCGCTTCTGTATGTTACCTTTATTATATATTTTTTTGCTTGCTCATGGAATGCACATTGTTATGAAAAACTTGCACAATCTTCCGATTTTTTCTTGTTTTTCAGAAGAAGGTGTGATATACTGTTTTTAGGTGATTTATATGATTCTTTCTTTGGAAAGCTTAAAAACAACATTCTTTTCTCTGTCGGATATTGACGCGTTTTTGCGTCGTCCCTCCTATCGGGAGCTGATTGTGGAAAATCGCGGTGTAAACGGCTTTATGTATGTAAAAAACGGCAAATGTAGATATGATTTCGCCGGGCAGTCTTTTGAGATGGAAGCCGGCTCTTTGGTGTACCTGCCCTATGGCTCCTGCCACCGCATGACGGTTTTGAGCGAAGACATTTCGTTTTACTGCGTAAACTTTATCCTCACTGTGTCGGGAGAAGTTGCACTTTTTTCCGATTGCCCCGTGAAGCTTACCGACAGACTTTCCCCTGAAGTGGCGGAAGCCATTTCTGCAATGGAAACGGAGCACAGCACCGTGGTGAAAACGGAAAAGCTTTGTTTTCTTTTGTCCGCTCTGGGAAAAAGCGCCACATCGCCCCGGGCAGAAAAACTGTATCCGGCGGTGACTTATATCCACGAGCACTTGACCGAACCTTTTTCATCGCAGATTCTGGCAGAGCGGTGCTACTTAAGCTCTGCGCAGTTTTACAATCTGTTTTTGGCAGAATATGAAATCACGCCGCTGATGTATCGAAACCGCCTGATTTTAAGCCGTGCAGAATCGCTTCTTATGCAAGAGGGCATCACCGTGAGTGAAGTGGCGGAATCCTTGGGATTTGAAAGCAACGCATATTTCAGCCGTTTTTTCAAAAAACACAAAGGGATATCGCCATCGGAATATATAAAACATCAATAAAAAAGGCACTTTGCATTTTTGCAAAGTGCCTTTTGGTATTTTATGCCTGTTCGCCTTTTAAAAGCTCGCTCTGGTGCGTTGTGATAAGAGCCTGAATCACCTCGTCTAAATCACCGTTTAAAACTGCCTCCAAGCGGTGGAGCGTAAGACCGATTCTGTGGTCGGTAACACGGCCCTGGGGATAGTTGTAGGTTCGGATTCGTTCACTTCGGTCACCGGTACCTACCTGGCTCTTTCGTTCCTGGGCAATCTGCTCGTGCTGCTGACTCTGGACTAAATCATACAGTCTGGAGCGCAGGATTTTCATTGCCTTATCCTTGTTCTTATGCTGGGATTTTTCGTCCTGACAGGAAACCACCAGCCCTGTAGGAAGATGGGTGATTCGAACGGCAGAGTCGGTGGTGTTAACGCACTGACCGCCGGGACCGCCTGCACGGAACACATCGATTCTTAAATCATTGGCGTTGATATCCACTTCCACCTCTTCCACTTCAGGAAGCACCGCAACGGTAACGGTGGAGGTATGAATTCTGCCGCCGGATTCGGTGGAAGGAATTCTCTGCACACGATGCACGCCGCTTTCGAATTTTAACTTGGAGTATGCACCTGCGCCGTCAATGGAGAAGGAGATTTCCTTGTAGCCGCCGATATCGGTGGGGTTAGAGCTTAAGATATCGGTTTTCCAGCGGTTGGCTTCTGCATACATGGTGTACATACGGAATAAGTCGCCTGCAAAAAGCGCCGCTTCGTCGCCGCCTGCGCCGCCACGGATTTCCACAATAACGCTCTTGTCATCGTTGGGATCTTTCGGCAGAAGCAGAATTTTCAGCTCTCCGTCAATCACTTCAATTTTCTGCTTGCTTTCTTTGATTTCTTCTTCTGCAAGCTCCTTCAGCTCTTTATCCATATCGGGGTCTGCTAAAATTTCTTCGCTTTCCTCGATTGCATCTTTCAAAGCCTGATATTCTTTGTATTTTTCCACAATGGGAGCAATGTCGGACTGCTCCTTGCAAAGCTTGGCAAACAGCGCCTGGTCGGAAATAACCTCCGGGTCGGAAATCTGCTTGCTCAGCTCATTATAGCGTTCTTCGATAAACGATAATTTTTCAAACATAATCGCACCTCAATCATCAATATAACAGAAATATTATACACTAAAAACAGGGAAAATGCAACGGAAATTTTCCCGGAAATGGAATTTTGCATATATTATAGAAAATTTTCCGAAAAAAGACATGATATTTCTTGACTTTTCGGTAGATTTGCAATATAATTTATAAAAAGGGGTAGTTCCTCTATTTTAAAAATAATTAACCGAAAGGAGTTTTTTTCTATGAACACCATGAAAAAGAGCGTTTCTTTTCTTTTAACGGTTCTGATGCTGGCTGTTTCTGTTTGCATTCCTATGACTGCAATGGCAGAAGAAGCACCGGCATACACCATTGAGAAGGAAACCACACTCACCCGTTTCGTTCCTGCCGTGAAGGCGTTTGAAGCAGGTGAAACCAAATCCTTTGAATTTACCGTGGACACCACAGCAGAATATGCGCTGTTCACCAAGTCCGGAAGTGCTAACGGCCGCGGAACAACCGTATTTGCCGTAACAGAAAAAGAAACCGGCGCAGCTGTTCCTTTTTCTTACCGCGAAGATCAGGCAAATGCGGATTCCATCATAACAGGAGATTCTTATGCGCACACGCATTACGGTGCCAAGCAGTATGAACGCGTGGGTAACATCTCCGAAGTGAAGGTAACTCTTGCAGCAGGCACAACCTATGTGCTGTCTTTGACCAGAGAAGCAGAGCTGGCACAGTTTGACTATGTGGATCTGCGTTGCCTGACCCTGCCGATTACAGGCGGAAGCCAGGAAATTGCACCGATTGACTATACAACACTGACTACCACAACATCCTCGCATGTATCCGAGCAGCTGGACTACTCAACCTGCGAGCTGTCAAACGGATACACGTTAATCGGTAACTACAATGCAGATGCTTTCTCTACCAAGTACGGCTATGTAAGAAGCTATATGATTTCCACAGGTGCTACAGCCACCTACAAGCTGGACGTGCAGAAAGAAAGCTATTACCGCGTTCGTTTTAAAACTACTACATGGAAGAGTAAGACATCCATCAAAGAGGGTAGTGTGCACACCTTCACCGTTCCCTTTGCTGTAGATAACGAAGCGGTGAACACCTTAACCTATAGCTACACAGCTCCTTCAGATGGTGCATCATTAGAAGCGCAGACATTATCTGCTGATGTCGTTCATTTAACAGAAGGCGAACACACCATTTCCTTCGGTCCTGCGGGAGACCCCGGTGCTTATGCATACGGTATTTTTGTGGAAGAAGTTCCGGATTATGATCCTGACGCAGTACAGACCATTGTGATTGACAAGGCGCCTGTGAAGGTTGACGATGTGTTGACACGCTTTGAATTTGTTAATCCCATTGAGGTTTCTTCCACCTCCAACAAGTATCAGATGAATTTCACGCCTACTGTGACCGGTGAGTATGCAGTGTTCCTCACAAATAACACCTCTGTAGCAAATGATTTAAATGTTGCTGTTTCTGATAGCGATGGCACAGAAGTATATAATGTAACCAAAACACTGAAAAATAACAACTACATCCGTTTTGGCGACAATCAGTACACCGCAATTCCCATGACAGCGGGCGAAACCTATGCTATCACTTTGTCCGGCGCGACAAATGCGATTGCGATTTCCTATCTGGATCTGCGCTGCGTAAATGCTCTGCCGATTCCCGAAGAGGGCAAATTTATGATTTCTCCCTCCGACTATTCGGCAACCACCATCGGTTCTGCCCATATGTCCCAGCAGTTTAATGCCATAGATTATAAAAATGCAGATTATCCGCTGCTTGGTGACTACATGAGCAGCAAACTGGCAAGCCCCAGAAGCAGAACAACAACAATTCATTTAGGGGACTCTGCCATTGTTACCTACAACCTGAATGTAGCAAAAGCCGGTGCATATCAGTTCACTATTCCGAATCTGACAACATACCCCGGTTCTGCGAAAAAAGAACAGGTTGCCATGTATGTAAACGGCGGCGAATACGACATCAAGGGCTGGGAAGGCTCTGCAACAGATATCGTGTTTGACGCTTGTAACTTAAGCGAAGGTCTTAACGTTATCTCCTTCAAGAACCTGACAGTTCCTTATGTAGGTGATAATGGTACAACAGTCAAAGGTGACCAAGTTGGTTCTTATGTGAGAGCAATTTTAGTTGAGCCTGTGGAAAGCGCAAATACTACAGTTACCGTTGACGCTTCCACAGAAAAAGATACTCCTGTTCCGATTGCAAAGGCAACAGCAGTTTCCGGCGCATTTAACTATAACACAAGCGGATACTATGAAGCTGGCGCAGGCGCATCCGTTTCCTTCGAACTGAATGTGGAAGAAAAAGGTATGTATTCCGTTTATGTGAATGCATTGATTCCTCAGCAGGGTGTAAACATCACCATTGACGGTGAGGACAGAACCTCCTATGCATATGAAGACAAGAAACAGAAAGAAAATGTTTCTGCAAGTTACACGGCTACGCATGATAAGAAGCTGTCCTACCCCGTAGAGCTGACCGCAGGCAAGCACACGGTGACATTGACCTTTAAAAACGGTTTGGGTTGGAAGGACGATGCAATCACACAGATTACAGATGAAGATAGCTTCTTAAGCAAGCTATATAAAATTTGGGTAAGAAGAGTGGATCTCACCGCAAGTGAGACGGAAACCGTTTATCTGCGTTCCTGGGATTTTGTTTCCGAAAGCTATCTGGACGAAGCAAATGAAGACTCCAACTGCGCAGGCTGGCTGTTCCCCCATCAGTATAACCAGGGCGGCAATGCAACCATCGGCAATTTCTCAGGCTCTCGCAATATTGTATTTATCAATAACGCATCCGCAACTTACCGCATCAATGCTCCGAAAGCTGGTTACTATACCATAACCGCATACATCGGCGTAACTGCAGGAAATAAAAACACCTTCACAGTAACAGCCGGAGGCAAGAACTACACCGGAAGCCATGTTGGTACCGGTAAGGGTGATGCAGGCGCAGCGGTTACAGGCGTGTTCCTCACAAAAGGCGCAAACGATGTGACCTTTAAGGCTCCTGCAACATGTAACGGAACCATGCGTATGTTCGGTATCAGCGTTGCAACCGAAAATACAGAATTTGTGAAAGTGGATGAAGGCAAAGCTTATGTTTCCACAAAGCTTGATGCAAGCTACACAGGTTCTGTTGTAGTGGCTCTGTACGGCGCAAACAAAGAACTGGTTGGCGTGAAAACAGACGCCATTGAAAATGCAGATTTCTATGCAGCAGAGGTTGCATGCACAGCAGCTCCCGTTTCTGCGAAAGTTATGGTATGGAAAGATGTAGACACATCTTTTGCTCCGCTCACAAACGCGGTAGAAATCAAATCCGGCGATACAAACTGGAAAGATGAATAAAGAATAAAAACCATTTTAGGCGGCTCAATGAGCCGCCTGTTTTTTTTCGTGTGGCTGTTTTTGTCATTTTTTTTGAAAATAACTCTTGACAAAGAAAAAGGAAAGGCGTATAATAAATGCAAACAAAATAAAAAACCGTTGAGGCAGAAAAAAGGCAGATCAGGGCTTTTCTGAGCGAGTGGATGGCGGTGCGAGTTCCACAAAAGTCACCTGCGTAATATGGACTGCTAAGGGCTGTGTTAAATGCACAGACGTAAGACTCGCGTAAGAAGTCGGGAGTATGATGGTACTTCGCTAAGCGCACGGAAACCCCGTGAATCAAGGTGGCACCGCGGATATATTGTTTGTATTCGTCCTTGGCAGAATGTAGTATTCTGTCAAGGGCGTTTTTGTTTTGTGAAAGACAACCTCCTTTGGCAGAAAAATACCAAAGGAGGTTTTTTTATATGTTTATTCTGGCAAAACGATGGCGTGGGTATCGTGCTCTATCCCGATAAAACACAAATACAAAAATATCAAACAAATTTTGGAGGAATCAATAATGAAATACAATGATATCGACTTTACCACATACTTTAAAAACTATCCCGATGAAAAAGGCTTTTTCGGTCCTTTTGGCGGCTCCTTTGTTTCGCAGGAGCTGGAAAAGGCAATGGAAGAAATCTCGGAA
>JAFQLU010000050.1 GCA_017396465.1 Clostridia bacterium
AAAAAACCCGAATATTTTGTCCGGACAGAAAAAGGCACGCCCATCGGCGTGCCTTTTCATTATAACAGAATTTCTTTTACTGCGTTATCCAGTATATCAATTTTTGCGTTACCGTCTTCCATGGAAGATGCGGGCACGGAATAGTAGAACTTGATTTTCGGCTCTGTTCCGGAGGGACGGATAACGAAGAAACCGCCGCCGGCAAGCTCAAAATACAGAACATTGGAGGGTTCGTAGCCGATGGGCTCTTTTTTGCCTGTTGCGTAATCCAGGCGATAGTCCTCATTATAGTTTCTGTATGCCACGATATCGGCATCTGCGATTTTGCGGAAGGGATTTTCTGCCACCTTCCGCATCAACGCTGCCATTTTTTCCATACCGTCCAAGCCGGACATGGTAACGGAAACGGTGCGTTCTACGCAGTAGCCGTATTTTTCGTAAATGCCGCGCATAGCATCTGCCAATGTGAGGCCCTTTCGTTTCAGCACAGCAACCAGCTCGCAAACCAGAAGCGTTGCTACGATGGCATCCTTATCTCTTGCATAGGTGCCGGGCAGGCAACCGTAGCTTTCTTCAAAGCCGAAATGATATTTACCAAGGCCTGCATCATCGTAGTTCTTAATCACTTCTGCGATGAATTTAAAGCCGGTGTAAACATCAAACATCTTCACGCCATAGTAATCTGCAACCTTTTTTGTAAGGTCTGTGGTCACGATGGTTTTTACGATAAAGTCATCGGAGGAAAGCGTTCCCTTTTCCTGTTCTGCGGATAAAATATAGTCCGTTAAAAGAACACCCATCTGGTTTCCGGTTAACACCTCATAGCCGCCGTCTGCATTTTTCACCAAAACACCAATACGGTCTGCATCCGGGTCTGTTCCCAGAACAACATCTGCGCCAATCTTTTCTGCCAGCTCAATAGCAAGAGCAAAGCCTTCTTTATCTTCGGGGTTGGGAGATTTCACAGTTGAGAAATCAGGATCGGGCTGTGCCTGCTCCTCTACGACATACAGATTGGTATATCCTGCAGCCTCCAGCGCCTCGGACACGGGAATAAGACCTGTGCCATGGAAAGGCGTGTAAACAATTTTGATTTCTTTTGCGGTGTTTTCGGAAACATCAGGGGTTTTGCGGCATGCAAGCACTTCTTTTAAATATGCGCCGCGCACCTCGTCACCAATCATGGTAACCAGACCGCTCGCCTTTGCTTCTGCTTCCGGCATTGTTTTCACATCTTCAAAAATATCCATGTTCTGGATATATTCGGTTACTTTATTGGCATCTGCCACGTTAAGCTGCGCACCGTCTTCTCCATACACCTTATAGCCGTTATATGCGGCAGGATTGTGAGATGCCGTAATCATGATACCGGCAAAGCAGTTTAAATGGCGCACTGCAAAGGACAGCACGGCAACGGGATGCAAACGGTCGAACACATAGGATTTGATACCGCTTGCCGCTAAAACACAAGCGCTTTCCATTGCAAATTCCGGAGAGAAATGGCGGCTGTCATAAGAAATTGCCACGCCGCGATCCATTGCTTCTTTTCCGCTTGCCACGATATAGTTTGCCAGTCCCTGGCTTGCTTTTCTTACGGTGTAGATATTCATTCTGGTGGTACCTGCGCCTAATATACCACGCAGACCTGCCGTACCGAACTGAAGATCATTATAAAACCGTTCTTTGATTTCTGTATCGTTGCCTTCCAGCGCTTTTAATTCTTCTTTTGTTTTGCTGTCCACACTGTCTGAAGATAACCAATATGCGTATTTTTCTTTGTAATCCATTCTGAGTCTCCTTGCTGCTGTATTTTGAGGTAAAACAGCCCCTTTTCCGGGGCTGTTTACAGTTTATGTTGTTTTTGCGGAAATCATACCGTTATTATCCCACGTCTTCTCCGTCGTACCAGGTTTCATCGGAGGTGTCACCTCCACCGCCTTCAGAAGAGTTTTCGCCCGGTGTTTCTTCTTCGTTGGGAATCACAGTTCCGGGAGAAACCGTATTACTGCTTTCGTCAATTTCTTCCTGTACAGAGGAGGAAGGCTTGCTGGAAGGCTTCGTAGATTTCTTTGTTTTCTCATCGTCATCATCGTCGCTATATCCACCGCCTGCATGAGAACTACAGTATTTCATCGGCTGTGTGCCTTCCTTAAAATAATCCGTTCGGGTTGTGCCACAGATTTTTGCTCCCACGCGACCGCTGATCTGGCATACATTTCGCTTTACCAGATCGTCCGGCTCCTGAATGGTTTTTATGGTTTCACCTTCATGAATGATTTCCATAACCTGCTTCCAGATTCTGGTACACATATTGCTTCCGCCCATTGCTTTCGGGATTTCGTAACCCATCCATACGCCTGCTACATAATTGGGTGTGAAGCCCATGAACCAACGGTCCTTGTTGGAGTTTGTAGTACCGGTTTTACCGCCGCAGTAAATATCACCTAAGTTTGCACTGGTACCGGTACCGTTTTTCACAACGCCGGTTAACATATTCTGCATAATGTATGCAGTCTGCGGACTCATGGCACGCTTATTTTCTACCTTGTTTTCCAGAACAACCTTACCGCTGGAATCAATAACCTTAGAGTAGGTTGTGGGTTTATTATACTGACCGGCATTCACGAAGGTTGCATATGCAGCTGTCATTTCTTCTACGGTAACACCATCGGTCAGACCGCCCAGCGCCATGGAAAGGGATTTATCCGTTACCATTTTGCCGTCTCTGGTTTCGCCGGCAACCAAGGTGGTAAAGCCTAAGTTTTCTGTCATGAATTCAAAGGATTTATCTACCGTGAGCTCCTGCATAACCTTAACGGCAGGAATATTCTGAGAAAGCTCGATGCAACGGCGAACCGCCATTCTGCCACGATAGCCACCACCGGAGTTTTTCGGTTTCCAGTCTCCTATCTTTAAAGGTGCGTCATTTACCACAGTAGCCGCTGTGATAACATTATATTCAATCGCAGGTCCGTATACTGCCAGAGGCTTGATAGAGGAACCGGGCTGACGTTTTGCCATGGTCGCCATATTGAAACCACGGTTTACTGTTTTCTCGCCGACACCGCCTGCCATACCCTTGATGTGGCCTGTATAGGGATCCATAACAATCATGGCCGACTGCAATCCGTTGGCACCACTGCCCGGGAAATTTGCTTTTTTCGCATATACATCATCAACGGCGTTCTGAACCTTGGGATCCATGGTGGAATAGATTTTAAAGCCGCCGGTGTAGAGTCTGTTTGTAGCTTCACCTTCCGTCAGATTTTCTTTTTCCATCAAGTCAGCCACAACGTCTGCAATAACTGCATCCACAAAATATGTGGAAATTCTTTCTTCGGCATCGTTCTTTTTCACAGTACCGATATCCACCTTCAGCTCCGTTGCAATAGCGTCATCACATTCTTCCTGAGAAATGAAGCCCAGGTCTGCCATCTGGTTTAACACAACTTCCTGACGTTCTTTGTTGTTTTCATAATTTGTGGCAGGGTTATATGTGGTAGGTGCCTTTACGATACCGGCAATGGATGCACATTCCTCCAGCGTCAGTTCGCTGACATCCTTACTGAAATAGTAATTAGACGCTGTCTGAACGCCATGGCATCCGGCGCCAAAATAAATGGTATTCATATACATTTCAATAATCTGGTCCTTACTCATTTTCCGTTCCAGATTAATTGCGCGGACCATTTCCTGAATTTTTCTCGTGGGAGAACGGTCTTTATCGCCGGTAATATTCTTAACGAGCTGCTGCGTGATGGTGGAGCCACCGTAAGAATCTCTACCCTGCATCCACTGCAGAAACGCACCGAAGGTACGTTTCAAGTCCACACCACTGTGCTGACGGAAACGCTCGTCCTCAATAGCGATAAATGCATTGGTGAGATTTTCGGGAATTTGATCAATATCCACCCATACGCGGTTTTCGTTCCGGTGGATTCTGTCCATCTCCACAGGCTGATTGGTTTCCTCATCCACATAATAGATGATGGACGTAAAATCCAGATTGTATTCTTCTGCAATCAGGTCCATACTGTTGTCGATAAATCCAACAACCGCACCGGCAACCACAGATGCCACAAGTGCCACGATTACCAGAAGAACAAGAAAGATTTTACCTAAAACGCTTAAAAACTTATTTTTCTTCTTTTTCTTTTTCTTGGAAGATGCCTTCTTCCCTTTTGTGTTGTATGTATTTCTGCTCAAATCATTCACCCCTCAAAGATGATTATTTCTATAGTACGTATACATGATACCTATTATATTGTATCCTAAACATATTACAAAACTATTACGTTAAGTTTAATTTGATGTAAAAAGTGAATCCATACACATAATTTTCCTAAAAAAAGTGCATTCTAAGAAAAAAACAAAGGTTGGAGATAAAATGGAACAACAAACGAAACAAAAATGGGGAAAGATTTTAGTCGGAGTTGCCGGTCTTCTGGTTTCTATGTGCCTTCTTGCCCTTTTAGGGTATCGTATTGCAAGAAAAAAAGCACCGCAGGATTCATCCCACGGTGCATCATCATATACTTCGGAGGTGCAGCCGACAGAAAGCGCCAATCCCTTTCATCTGCCTACTGCAATTCAAACCGTTGTTCCGGAACCGGAAGAAACGCCGGAGCCCAATAACGATTATCTGGTTCTTGCAGAGGAAACTTCCGTCTATCTGTATATCTTAACAGAAAACGGAGATCGGGTTTACGCCGGTGACCTGCCCATTTCTTTATCCGCACTGATGCCGGAGGACCAACAAACGCTGAAGGATGGCATCATTTTAGATTCCGACGATGAGCTTGCCGCACTTTTAGAGGATTATTCCTCTTAGTCCAACTCTTTCACGAGAAGGGCACGGATGTAGCCCTTGTCCTTGGTGGTGGAATCAATATAGAATCCGCGGTTATAGTAAAACCGCACCAAAGAGGTTGCCTTGGATGCTGTGTGAAGGATAATCCGCTTGATGTTCATATCCTTCATTTCCATATCCAAAGAATTCATCAAAGATTTTCCGATACCCAGGTTCTGAAACTCTGTGTTCACGCCAAACCGTGAAAGATATGCGGTTTCCTCATCCAAAAGCTCAATTCTCACACTACCTACCACATGCTCTTTGATGTAGGCAACATACACGATTTTGGTCTCAATATCATGAATGACCTGTTCACGGGTTTCATGCAGAGCGGCTGTGTCGGTGATACCTGCAAGCTTGATATATTTATTGAATGCGTCCTGGGTGATTTTTACGATACTGTCAACATCATCCATGGTCGCCCGTCTTACCTGAAACATAAAAATATACTCCTTTAACCTTTGCTTATTTCGCCATCAGGCCAACCATAACCGCCTTCTGTGCATGGAGGCGGTTTTCCGCTTCATCGAACACACGGGACATGGGACCGTCAATGATATCTTCCGTTACTTCAAAGCCGCGGTATGCCGGCAGGCAATGCAGGAAGATTGCCTTATCGTCTGCCAGAGAGAATAACTCTTTATTCACCTGGTATGCGGAAAATGCCTTTACTTTTTCTTCCTTGTCTGCTTCCTGACCCATGCTTACCCAGGTATCTGTGCAAACAACATCTGCATTTTTGATTGCTTCCTGCGGATCTGTGGTGATGGTGATTTTACCGCCGTTTGCCGCAGCATCCTCCATGGCATTTTTCACAACCTGTTCGTCGCAGGTATACGCCGGAGGTGTAGCGATCGCAACCTCCATACCCATTTTCGCACCACCGTAAAGATAAGAGTGCGCCATGTTGTTACCGTCACCAATATATGCAAGCTTGAGGCCCTTGAGCTGACCGTCCTTATGTTCGCGAACGGTCTGGAAGTCCGCCAGAATCTGGCAGGGATGCACCAGGTCGGTCAGGCCGTTGATAATCGGAATAGAGCCAAACTGCGCCAGTTCTTCCACATCGGACTGCTTGAAGGTACGAATCATGATACCGTCCAAGAAACGGGACAGCACATTTGCTGTATCGTAAATGGTTTCACCTCTGCCCAGCTGGATATCATTAGAGCTTAAAAAGAGCGCCGAACCTCCCAGCTGATACATACCCACTTCAAAGGATACACGGGTACGGGTTGAGGATTTTGTGAAAATCATGCCCAGCGTTTTTCCTTTTAAGTGATGATGCTCAATACCGTTTTTCTGTTCATATTTTAATTTGTCTGCTAAATCCAGGGTTTCTTTGATATCCTCTGCCGACCAGTCGTGCAGAGTCAGTAAATGCTTCTGATTCATATTGCTTTCTCCTTTAAAACAGTTTCTAATACATCCACGAACGCATCGGCGTCTGCCTTTGTGATAATCAGGGGAGGCAGAATCCGAAGTGTGGTTGCCGTTGCGCCGGTGAGATATTTTTTGTCAAACAAATCGTGCTTGATGTCGCCTGCGATGGCATCTTTAAATTCCACGCCCAGCATCAGCCCTTCTCCGCGCACTTCTTTTATGATAGAGTATTTTTCCGCCAATGTCAACAGTTTTTCTTTCATATAGCCGCCAACGGCTTTACTGTTTTCCACCAGTCCCTCTTTTTCAAACACTTCAAACACGGCAAGACCTGCCGCACAAGCCAGCGGATTTCCGCCGAAGGTAGAGCCATGGTCGGAAGGACCAAAGGCTTCTGCCGCAAATTCCTTTGCGCAAACCGCGCCAATGGGAACGCCGCCACCCAAAGCCTTTGCCAGCGTGAAAATATCCGGCTCAATGCCAAACTGCTCATAGGCAAACAGAGTACCTGTCCGTCCCATACCGGTCTGCACCTCGTCTGCAATCAACAGAATATCCTTTTCCTTGCAGATATCATAAACCTCTTTGATATAAGCCTTGTCCACAGGATGCACGCCGCTTTCACCCTGAATCATTTCCACCATCACGGCGCAGGTTTTATCTGTTACTGCATTTTTGAATGCTTCTAAATCGTTTATCGGTACATATTGAAATCCCGGCGTCAGCGGATGGTAGGGCGCGCTGAATTTCTCCTGCCCCGTTGCTGCCACGGTTGCCAGCGTTCTTCCGTGGAAGGAATTCACCAAAGTGATGATTTCATATTTCTCTGTATTCCCTTTTTTATAATGGTAGATTTTTGCAAGCTTTATGGCGCCTTCGTTGGCTTCCGCGCCGGAGTTTCCGAAAAACACTCTGTCAGCGCAGCTGTTTTCCACAATCTTCTGCGCAAGCTTCGCCTGCTGCTCAATATAGTAGTAGTTGGAAACATGAAGCACGGATTTTGCCTGATTCACGATTGCCTCTGTCAACACAGGGTGATTATGCCCCACTGCACTTACGGCAATGCCTGCCAGAAAGTCTTTATATGTATCGCCGCTATCGGAATAAAGGTTCACGCCCTCACCGCGGACGAAAGAAACAGGGATTCTCTCCCCGAAAGTTTTCATATAATACTGCTCGTCCAATGCCTTGATTTCTGCTGTGGTCATTTTGGAAATACCTCCACAATTTTATTTGATTTAATAATTATACGCCATTTTGAATAAATATGCAAGTCTATTTTGTGAAATTCTTCCGTTTTTTCGTTAAAATCTGTGTTTTTTATAAAAAAATACAAGAAAAAGATTACATTTCGGTTAAATTCGCAAGAAAATATTGCAAATTTATTAAAAATCTAGTATGATATAAGAGATGAAGTATTATCTTATATATCATAGAAGGAGTGAATTCATATGTTGAGTGAAGTTTTTCAGCCTGTATTAGACCAGATGCGCGGTATCACGCACAAGTCTATGGGTGTGGTGAACAACACCTCCGTTTTAGTTTCTTATGTAGGTGAACCTGTAGGCGACGATGAGGCCTTTTCCATGATTTCCTCCGTACAGGGTAACGGCAGACCCTTCATCTGCAACGGATACTCTTGCGTAGCCATCGGCACACGGAACATTATGGAATTTGTTGTGTATGTCAAAGGAACAGATCCGGAAGAGCAAAAGCTTTCTGCACTGCTCGCTATCAGCATTTCCAATCTGCAGATTCATTGTGCAGACAGATACGATAAAATCAGCTACTTAAAGAGCGTTCTGCAGGGAAATGTTCTTCCCGGCGATATCAACCTGCGCTCCGGCGAGCTCCAGATTGATGCCGATGTGTCCCGTGTGGTGTTCATTGTGCAGATTCCCGGCAACGAAACCGGCGTGGTTCAGCTGATGCAGAACATGTTCCCCGAACAGGATTTCATCATTAACATTGATAACAAAAATATCGTGCTGATTAAATCCATCGCCCCCGGCTCCGGCTCCGACTTTGCAGAAAAGATTGCAAAGAGCATTGTGGAAACCATCAACTCCGAGCTGATGCTGAAGGTCTTTGTGGGTATCGGTACACCGGTTGACACCATCAACGATATTTCCCGTTCCTACTCCGAAGCACGTCTTGCCATTGAAATCGGTCGTGTATTTGAAGGGGATAAATATATCTTAAGCTACGATGAACTGGGTATCGGCCGTCTGATTTATCAGCTGCCCAGCAAGCTCTGCGAGCTGTTCCTGGACGAAATCTTCAAAAAGGACGGCTTAGAAGTTTTAGATGATGAAACCCTGCAGACCATTGACAAGTTCTTCGAAAACAACTTAAATGTCAGCGAAACCTCCAGACAGCTGTTTGTTCACAGAAACACATTAGTATATCGTCTGGATAAAATCGAACGCCTGACCGGACTGGATTTAAGAAAGTTTGACGATGCGGTTGTGTTTAAAGTAGCCGTTCTGGTAAGCAAATACTTAACCTCCAATCCTTCCAAGTTCTGATTTTGATTTTTCCGGCGTTTTTGGGCTGCCCGCGCACAAAAGCGCCCTTTTCCCGTGTCTTTATCCGGCACAACCAACGTGGGCAGAAAGGAAGAAAGTTTTGATTCTTTTAAGTAATGTATCAAAGGTGTATCCCAACGGTTCCACTGCATTAGACGATGTCAGCTTTTTCATCGAACGCGGCGAATTTGTGTTCATTGTCGGCCCCAGCGGTTCCGGTAAGTCTACACTGATTAAGCTCCTCATGCATGAGGAAACCGCAACAGAGGGCGAGGTTATCATCAACAACGATAACGTAGCCAACCTGAAGCGTCGTGAAATTCCGTATCTTCGCCGCTCCATGGGTGTTGTATTCCAGGATTTCAGACTGCTCCCGCAGAAAACCGTATTTGAAAATGTGGCATTTGCCATGGACATCATCGGTGCAAGCAGAAAAGAAATCAGAAAGCAGGTTCCTGCGGTCTTAAGTCTGGTAGGTCTTTCGCACAAGGCAAAATCTTATCCCGATGAGCTTTCCGGCGGCGAGCAGCAGCGCGTGGCTTTGGCACGTGCTTTGGTAAACAACCCCGCATTCTTGATTGCGGACGAGCCGACAGGAAACTTAAATCCCAAGGCTGCAATGGAAATTATGGAACTGTTAGACGATATCAACAAGCGCGGTACCACCGTTATCATGGCAACGCATGCAAAAGATATCGTTGACAAAATGAAAAAGCGCGTTATTGCCATAGAAGACGGTAAGATTGTGCGAGATGAGACAAGGGGTGGATACGGCAATGAGGATTAAAGGATTCCGTTACGCTTTTACCGAAGCGTTCAAAAACATTTTTTCCAACGGTTGGATGACCGTTGCATCCGTATTCACGGTTATGGCAAGTCTTTTGGTGCTGGGCGTCTTTTTGGTGCTCACATTAAACCTGAACCTGATTGTGGGCGACCTGCAGGGCAGCTACGAAATCATTGCCGTGGTGGACGAAAAAACCGGTGAAGACGGACTTCTTGCCATCGGCAGAGATATTGAAAAAATCGAAAATGTCAACGATGCGGCTTTAGACAGAAAAGAAGACCGTTTGGAAACCTTAAAAGAAGATTTTGGTGAAAACGCATCTCTTTTAGACCGCTATAAGGACGATAACCCCTTAAGAGACTGGTACAAGGTGACCCTTCAGGATCTGACCCGTTCTGCTGAAACCATCGATAAGATTGAGCAGGTGGACGGCGTTGTGAAGGTGATTCAGAACGAAGATTCTATCAACAAGCTGGTCAGCATCGCAAACTACATAAAACAGTTCAGCTTATGGATTATCATTGCTCTTGCAATCGTTTCCATTTTCATCATTTCCAACACCATCAAGCTTACGGTTTACACACGCCGTAAGGAAATCAATATCATGAAATTCGTTGGTGCAACCGACTGGTTCATCCGTTGGCCCTTTATCATTGAAGGTATTGTCATCGGCATTGTAGGCTCCTGCCTCGCCGTTGCCGTCATTCTGCTGTGCTATCACTTCCTCTTGGGCGTGGTGCAAAGCATCAATGTGATGTTCCTCTCCTTCCTGCCCTTTATGGATATCCTTCCGATTGTCCTCATCTCCTCTTTTGGTCTGGGCGCAATCTTAGGCGGCGTAGGAAGCTTGATTTCCGTAAGAAAACACTTAAACGTATAATTCACAACAAAACAATCTTGGGGCGATTCTTTTCGCCCCATATTTTTTCAGGAGGTTTTTATGATGCAAAACAACAAACAGTCTAACCCCATTGCTCTGCTCCCGATTTTAGTTTTCCTTATTCTCTATCTGGGGCTGGGTATTTTATTTGAATACGGTTTGAAAATGGAGATGGGTTTTTATAATGTTCCCATCGTTGTTGCTTTTCTTTTTGCCATTTTGGTTGCCTGTTTTCAGAACCGCAAGCTTCCATTTGAGAATAAGCTGGAAGTGATGGCAAAAGGCGTTGGCGATAAAAACATCATGACCATGATTTTAATCTTCCTGGTTGCCGGCGTATTCTGCGGCGTTTTGGGAAGAAACAGTGCGGCAAGTGCGGCATATTTCCTTTTGGATTTCATTCCTGCCAGATTCTCTGTTGCCGTTTTGTTTATCGTTTCCTGCTTTATCTCCACAGCTATGGGAACCTCGGTGGGTACCATCAGTATCATAGCTCCCATCGCCGTGAACGTATCTGCCATTTCCGGCTTTTCTCTGCCCTTCTGTTTGGCATCCGTTGTGGGCGGCGCTATGTTTGGCGATAACTTGTCCTTTATTTCCGATACTACCATCGCGGCTTGCTCTTCCCAGGGCTGTCCCATGCGGGATAAATTCCGTGCAAACTTTGCTATCGCACTTCCTGCGGCAATCGTTGCGCTCGTTTTGATTGTTCTGCTCTCTTTAGGCACGGATATCAACAGCGAAATCCACGAAGCCTACAACTTAACCGAGCTGATTCCCTACATACTGGTATTTATCGGCGGTATCATTGGTCTTAACGTATTTATCGTGCTTCTGATTGGTATCGTTTCCGCATCCTTTATTATGCTTCTCACCGGTTCCTGCACAGCTTTGGATTTACTTGCAAACGCAGGCGCAGGCACCTCCGGCATGTTTGAAACCATCATTGTTACGGTTCTGGTTTCCGCAATGTGCGGTTTAATCCGTGAATTCGGCGGCTTTGCGGCTCTGCTTGCCTTCATTCGTAAGGTGTTCCGTGGTAAGCGCGGCGGTCAGGTGGGTATGGGTCTTCTGGTTTCTGCCATGGATATTGCAACTGCCAATAACACCGTTGCCATCGTTGTGGCAGGTCCTATCGCCAAAGAAATGTCCACCGAATATGACATTGAGCCCAAGCGTGCGGCTTCTATCTTAGATACCTTCAGCTGTATTGTTCAGGGCATCATTCCCTACGGTGCACAGATGCTCACCGCAGTTTCTGCGGCGGCAGGCTTAGGAAGTGCCATCTCTGCAACTGCGCTGATTCCCTTCATGTTCTATCCCTTCCTGCTCCTTGTCGCATCTTTGGGATACATCATGCTGGTGAAAAAGAAATAAACCGAAAAAATTCAAGCGCCCCTCGCAAAAGCGAAGGGCGTTTTTTATACATATTTCTTTTGTGCATATTGGATAAACTCTGTCGGCGTCATATTTTCCCGTTTTTTAAACTGGCGACTGAAATAAAAAATATCGGAAAAGCCGCATCTTTCCGCCGCAGTCTGCACGTTTGAGCCGCTGCTGAGCAGTTCCTTCGCCTTTCCGATTCGAACAGAAATCAAATAATCAATAGGCGAAACCGAGGTGATGCTTTTGAAAGTTGCCGTAAAATAGGGCACGCTGAGACCTGCTTCTTTTGCCAGCATCCCCAAGGTCAGTTTCTTGTCAAAGTTTTCATACATGTATCGGATGATTTTTTCTGTGCGAAGCTTGTTGGTGTAGTTTTCTGCGCCGGTTTCG
>JAFQLU010000051.1 GCA_017396465.1 Clostridia bacterium
AGGCGGATATTTTTGGTATCGGGTTTCCGAAGGTGGTGGAGTTTACCGGAACAGAGGACGGCTTAACGTTGGCTTCTGAAATGGTTTGTGCGCACGGGATTTTAGGCATCGCCGGCTACCATAATGACGGTCCCAGAACACAAGATTTTAAACTGTGGAACATCAAGGCTATGACCGTCTTTAACTGTCATGAGCGAAGAATTGAATATGAGGCAACGTTATGCAAACGAGGTCTTGACCTGATTGCGCAGGATTTATGGAAATTTCGCGGTGCGGCACGGCATATTTACACATTGGAAGAATTTGACCAAGGCAACCGAGATATGGTATCGCATAAAGATAATTTCATCAAAGGTTTAGTGCGCTGCGATGTATAACATAAAGTACCGACCGAACCCACTTCGGTCGGTACTTTTTTGTGCAAAAAAGACCTTGATTTTTCTTTTGCTTCATAGTACAATATAACAGTTGGTTTTTATGGCGAAAGGTTGGTATTATGGAACAAATCTGGATTTTATTTACGTTAATATACGCCCTGCTCAAGGGCTCACGGGAGGGCATGAAAAAGGCGGCGCTCAAAAAAAGCAGTGCCAACGAAATTCTCTTTTTCTACACGCTGATTGGCTTTCTTTGCACCCTTCCCACCTGCGGTACGGCGTTTTCCATGCCGCCACTTCACATTTTCTGTATTTTCATCAAAGCAGCAGTTGTGTGTGCGGCGTGGTTCTGCGCATTTAAAGCGCTCACCACCATGTCGGTCAGCCTGTATGGCATCATGGACCTGTCCCGTATGATTTTTTCCACCATGCTGGGCGTGTTTCTTTTGGGCGAAAGCTTCACCGTTCCCAAGGCAATTGGCGTAACACTGGTGATAATCGGCTTGCTCCTTGCAAACCTCAAGAAGGACACAAGCTCCAAAGGCATGACGGTTTCTGTTTTCATTGCCGCCATCTTAAACTGCTTTTTAAACGCCGTTTCCGGCACCATGGATAAAGTGCTGATGGGCTTTATGACGTCTTCGCAGCTTCAGTTCTGGTTTATGCTGTTTATGACGCTGATTTACGGTGCGGTTCTTCTCATTACCAAAGAGAAAATCTCCATAAAAACCTTAAAAACCAACATATGGGTTCCGCTGATGAGCATTTCGCTTTTTATCGGAGACCGGTTTTTGTTTGAGGCAAACGCTAACCCCAACAGCCAGGTGACTTTAATGACGGTGATCAAGCAATCCTCCGTTATCGTCACCGTTTTAACCGGTTGGCTGATTTTTAAGGAAAAGCATATTCTCTATAAGCTGATGTGCACCGCCATCGTTCTGGCAGGTATTTTCGTAGCACTTTTCGCATAACAAAAATGACAGTAGCTTTTAAAAGCTACTGTCTTTTTCATATGCTTTCGTTATGCCTTTTTTCTGTCATGAATCACCATGCCTGCCACATTGAACAAAAGAATTAAAATGTGGGAAACCAAAGCACCGGAGGATTTGGAAATGATATCGTAGGTAAGCCACAGAAGCAGGTTCGCCAGCGTCCAGAACCGATACTTTGCGCCGCTTTTCTGACCGATTCCGGCAATAAAGGTCATGGTTGCAACAATCGCTAAGAAGGTTAAAGGAGCAAAGCCACCCACCACAAGGTTTAATACGATAAAGGAAAGCGCATAAAGCGCAATCACCCACTTGGGAAGGGGCAATTTTTTGGAATCAAAATAATAGCTCACAATTGCCTGAAGGCTTCCTAAAAGGCAGGACGCCGCACCGTTTAACCCGGTGCCGTCTAAAAGATAGCTGGCTCCCACAAGGAAGTTTCCCAAAAATACGAAAAGAAGAATCTTCTTCATATTCTCACCCTTGAGCAGCGATGCTACCACCATAGATACGAATCCCGAAATACTTAAAATATACGATAAAATCTGCATGTCGTTTCCTTTCCTTGCCGTGACTTTAGTTCCATTTAAA
Source organism: Clostridia bacterium (assembly GCA_017396465.1). Taxonomy (GTDB): domain Bacteria; phylum Bacillota; class Clostridia; order UBA1381; family UBA9506; genus Congzhengia. The sequence continues at coordinate 1,958 of JAFQLU010000051.1, forward strand.
ATTACACTACTCTCAAACCTCAAATCAAAATTCGAGAAAACAATACTACGAATTGCCGAGAGCAGTGTAAAAGGAACCAAATTTAATTATATTATAGCAGAAAGCATCCGCAAAAGCAACTAAAATTCACACAAATCAACATCAATTGTGTAACGGACTGTATTCTTTCATTTTGGTGCCGATGTACTTTCCGGCAACAGAAGTTTAAAATCGTACATACACGCACTTTGAACAAAAAGCGCCATCTCTTCATCTGAAAAAATGTTCGCATATTTATCATAATAAACAAACTTTCTTTATCCAATGTCCTGACCAAATCCATATATTCCAGCATTTTTTCCGGCACACATTTCCCGCCACAATATTCAAATATGCATCCTTTGCGTGATGCAAATCGTTGAAACATCTGGATTTCACCATATCAAATGCCTGACGAAAATCCGAAACCAATCCCGCCTTCACATACACAATTTCCGATTCGGGGTACATTTGTTTCAAAAGACTTGCCAGCACCTTTGTGGACTGTCTTGTTTCCACAAGCTGCCTGTTGATGAATTCGTGTTTTTCTTCTTCTGTAAATGAAAAAAGTCCCGAAGAACGGGACTTTTATGTTATATTTTTGAAGTCATTGCGCGTTTATAGATAGCATATCCTGCCCATACCATAATCGCAAGAAGACAAAATCCGATGAGCGTGTAGAACACCGCCGTCCAACCGTAGCCGTCGGCAATCACACCAAGACCGTAGGAGCTGATGGTACTGCCTAAATAGCAGAACCCGTTTAAGATACCGGCTAAAAAACCGGAGTTCATTTTTTCGCGCATAAAGAGCGGCACAATACTGGTAATTAAACTGTTTAAGCTGGACGCCAAAAAGTTTACCGCAACCAAGCCAATCAGCATACACACCGCAAGCTCCAAAGTCAAGCTTCCGATAATCACACCGATCAGCACCGCAATCACGGCAAATACTGCCGCGCAATGGTTCACATAATCGGGGATTTTTTTATGAAGCTTTAAAGCGTATGCGTTGCCGAACACCGCCAGAATAGGCAGCAGCAAGGTCAGTAGAATGGAAAGGGAGTCGCTCATAGAAAACGCTTCTTTTAAGATGGACGGAACCCATGTGGTTAAGCCGTCTTTGATGAGGTTCACGCCGATGGCACAGAAGCACATCACATAGATGGACACCAAAAAGAGTTTTCGTTCTCCTCCTTTTTGCAGCTCCTGCTTGAAAGATGCAGTTTTCGTTTCTTTGATCATTTCCTCCGCATTCTTTTCCTCCTTGGCAACTGCTACCGCTTTGTTATAGCAAAAAAACCATACCATAGCAACGGCAAGTATCGCAAAGCCTGCGGTGTAAAAGGAAAGCTTAAACCGCCCAAACGCTACAAACAACGAGCTTAAACCGTAAATAATCAAGGTTCCCAGCGCAGTAGTTGTACCCATCACAACGCTGGAGGTTCCCAAATTCTTTTTGGGAAGCGACTCGGACAAAAGACGCACCAAGGTGGGCCAAAGGATAGAAAGCGAAAATCCATTTACCAGCCACAGCCATTTGATGATGGTAAAATCCGTGCTGACCGCAATGGTGAGATTGATTGCCGCCGAAACCAAAAGGCTTGCAAAAACCATCCATTTCATGTGATACTTTTTGCACAAAAGACCGTTTACAACCTGCCCGATGCCGTATGCAAAAAAGAAAAATGTGGGAACAATCCCTGCCTGCGCTTTGGTTACGCCGTAAAAATCGATAATCTGCGTAATATTGGCAGAATAGTTCACTTTTCCAAGATAAGATGTTGTGTAAACAAGCCATCCTAAAAATATCAAAAGCCATGCCCCGCTTTTCGGGGATCTGACCTGATTTCTTTTCTGATGCATAAAAACTCCCGCCTTTCTGACCTTCTAAAGGTTACCACATTTTAGCATTTTTGTCAACACATGCAGGCAAAAAAACGCTCTGCAAAGCGAGTTTTCGCCTTGCAGAGCATCATATTTTTTTCGCCTCCGATTGGGAAAAGAAAGAGAGAGAAAAATAATTAGATCGGAGGTACAAAATAGAGAAATCTCTTGATTATTTTGTTAGCTCACTCATATACACAACCCGTTCTTCTTCTCTGGCGATTTCAGCCGCAAAGCATGCCAGATGGCTGTGAAGCGCACCCTGAATGAAGGAAAGGTTTTTAGAATCTCCCTTTACCATAAAGTCGATTAAATCTCTTACGAGTTGGATATCCGTTGCCGTGTGGGCAATGGTGGTGCTGCTTTCCGATGCAATATCATACACCTTATCGATATTTCCGCCAATCTGGTTGCGGAGCTTGATGGTGCCTTCGCCCTCGTGACCAATCATGGTGTATAAGGTGCCCTGCACCTCTGTTCTTCTGCCGGAATCAAAGGCAGTTGTGGTAAAGGTGCCCGTTGCGCCGTCTTCAAACTCAAAGCTCATCACCTGATGGTCTACTAAGTTGTTATCGCATTTATACACGCACTGACCGTATACGCCCTTGCGTGCCGCTTCTTCCACCGAGGAGTATCCTTCCTTGATTACCATGCTTTCGTACCAGGGACTATGATATTCTGCACTGTATAAAGGAACTGCGCTATACATACAGGTATCCTGATACTTACAGTCCACGCAACGGTCTGCACAGCCTTCCGGTGCATTTTCCTTCACATAATAGGTTAAAGAACCGAAAGAGGAAATCTTTTTATATTTTTTGCCGGTAATGTATGTAATGATATCGGTATCATGACAGCTTTTTGCCATGATATAGGATGCCGAATCCTTTGTGTTTGCCCAGTTTCCGCGTACAAAGGAGTGACTGTAGTTCATAAGGGATGCGCCTTCTACATGGCGGATGCCCATAACCCGTCCGATTTCGCCGCTTTCGATGATTTCCTTCATTTTTCTGTAGTACAGATTATAACGAAGGGAATGCAGAACAATCACATTTGCGCCGTGCTTTTCCGCCGCTTCCGTCAGCAAACCACAAGCAAATAGCCCATAAGGATTTTGTACACAAAAGCAAAAATCCCGAAACCTGCACGGTTACGGGATTTTCTTTGGTGATCCATCAAAGATGCGGAAGCAAAGCTTCCGCCCTGCTCGGCGACCGTGAGTTTCACTCACAGTACCCGCCTGCGCACCACGTTCGCTAAAAACATGCCGCCGGCATGTTTTCTGCACGCTCCGTGCTCTCTCAGAGTTCGAATTTCCATTAAATTTTTCAAAAGAAAAAACACCCTCATGGGTGTTTTCTCTTTTGGTGATCCATCGGAGATTCGAACTCCGGACACCTTGATTAAAAGTCAAGTGCTCTGCCAACTGAGCTAATGGATCATATGTACTTTTTAAGGGGAAAATGGCTGGGCTGGCAGGGTTCGAACCTACGAAATGCCGGGATCAAAACCCGGTGCCTTACCACTTGGCTACAGCCCAATAAAATTGGCTGGGATGGCAGGACTCGAACCTACG
>JAFQLU010000052.1 GCA_017396465.1 Clostridia bacterium
TAAAGAAGTTTATTCAAACTCTTAGAATTATTTTCGCAAAAATTTAGACCGACACTTTTCTATGCCGGTCTATTTGTTATGCTGTTATTTAAGTTGAATTTTTTTTGAATTTTTTCTTGACTTTATTTAGCAGGTCTTTTTTAATATGTTCCGAACATGTCTTTAATCCATTGCTTCAGGTCATTGTTCCGTTCATCGCTGATGATTCGCCACTGGTCATTTTCACCACTGACCGCGATTTTGATATCCCGTTCTGCTTTTGGCTGAAGCTGAACAAATTCACCGTATGCCTCTGCCATCACCGTAATGCCGATATTGTTCTGATCCAATTCTGTTTTTTCTAAGATTTCAGGATGCTTTTGTGTGTATTCGTCCATGCGAATCTGCATAAATTCGTCCACCGCTTCCTGATTCACATCTGCACATTTCACGGTTGTATCTACAAGATAAGAGCCATCCTCCTGTTTTTCTGCAGAATGAATTGTGAACTCTACCGTTTTGCTCAGCGCTTTATACATCGTGTCCACGGATTTTTTATATACATCCGTCTGCACAAATTCGCTTTGGTATACCGAAGTGTCAATTCCCATGTCTTCGTTGGTGCCCTCGGTAAGGCTTGCTTTCATTGCATCTAAGTTAAAATTGGACAGTGCCATTAAATATACCTGCACCGTGTTCTCCGCTTCGGTGAGGTCTGTTCTGCATCCTGCCGCCGTCAGCAAGGCACACAACATCAGCAAAACTGCCAGAATTTTTCTACCGGTATATTTCATCATAACGTCTCCTTTACACCCTTATGCTTCTATTATACGCAATCCTGCAGAAAATGTCAAATAGAACCGAAAAAAAGTCACCCAAATTTAACAAATACGGAATTGACAACGGGAGCAGATTGTACTATAATAAATATAACCCTAAATAAAGCATCCTTAAGGGTGCTAAAAAGAACAAAGAGTAACGGAGGTATGTTCTATGAAATCAGTTGAAATCTTACTCAGTTCCATTAACGACATCAAGGCGTTTGTGAACATCGTTTGCAAATATTCCTTCGACGTTGACTTAACATCCGGCAGATACGTGGTAGACGCAAAATCCATCATGGGTATCTTCAGTTTAGACCTCAGTAAGTCTATCAAGGTGGATGTTCACTCCGACAGCGCGGAAGCAGACGCATTTTTGGAAGAAATCAAGTCCTACATTCAGTAAGCAAACAAAAAGGGGAGCGTTTTTCGCTCCCCATGATACAAACGCCGCAGCCTCAGGGCTGTTTTTTTCATGTTTTTTTAAGGAATCAGGCTTTCCGGATTCACATAAATTCCCTCTTTCGTCACCTCAAAATGAATATGAGGCTCCTCAAGCATTTCGCATTTTGCGGTATTGCCGACGGTGCCGATGATGTCGCCCTTTTTGACTTTTTGTCCCTGCTTCACGCCGTTTGTATTTTCTAAATTATACACGGTAGAAACCGTGTCATTTCCGTGGTCAATAGATATGGTTGCACCTGTTAAACCGTCTTCCTCTGCACGGATAACCTCTCCATCGGCAGGGCAAGCTACTTTTGTTCCTATCTCTGCGCGGATATCCATGCCGTTATGCACACGCCAATCTCCCATGGTTTTGGATTTTACCGGTTTTCCGGAAGAATAGGGCTTTAAAATTTCGCCTTCTATCGGTTTTGCCATGGTAATCTCTTTTCCGCCGCTGAAAATGCCTACCGATACTGTTTCCTCCACGGCAGTTTCGTTGGTTTTCGGAACGGTGACTTCAGGCTTCGGAGTTGGTACAATTTCTTTTTTTTCCGGAGCTTCCGGCTTTTCCGGCACGGCTTTTGCCTCTTCTGTCGGCAGTTTTGTGGGTTCCGCCGGGATGGCAAGCCGTTCTTCCTCCGTAGGCGGTGTTTGCTTCGGCACAGACACAGACAGCACAACGGCGCAAAGTGCGGCGCCGATAAGTGTTGCGGCTATGTATGGCCGCTTTAAGATGGATTTTACGCTGTTATCTTTGACTTTCACATATGCTTTTTTCATATACTCCCCTTCCTTTCGCTTTTATTATCTGTCATTTTTCCGAAAGCTATTCATAAAATAAAAGCGAGGTGAGGGATATGCAAATCACAACCACAAACAAAAATTATACCTTCGGTGTTTTAACGGAAGACTTCTATACCCTTTGTAAGCACTTTTCTTTTTTGGAGCACGGCGTAATCGGCAAATCCGTTTTGGGAAAACCGCTTTTGTTTTTCCGTTTCGGCACAGGAAGCAAAAAGGTGATTCTGTGCGGTGCACACCACGGAAAAGAATGGATAACCTCCATGCTTCTGACGGCGGCAGTAGAAAAGCTATGCAGGATGCATCAGGGTGGTGAGCGATTTCTGGAAACGGATATCTCTGCTTTTTTCCAATCCCACAGTCTGTATATCATCCCCATGCTGAACCCCGACGGCGTGAACCTTTGTATTCAGGGACTTACCGATGATATCCCCGTATTTCTTCGTTCCAGACTGATTGGCATGAATGGCGGAAGCCGGGATTTTATCGGAAAGTGGCAATCAAACATTCACGGGATAGACCTGAACCACAACTACAACGCCCTTTTTGAAAAAGGAAAGGCGCTTGGCTTTGCCGATGGTGTGTACGGTCCCGGTGCAGGGCGTTTTTCGGGAGAGCATCCCGAAAGTGAGCCGGAAAGCCGCGCTCTGGCAGATTTTACAAGAGCGATTTGTCCTGATTCGGTTATCGCATATCACGCCCAGGGGCAGGAGATTTTTTATGGGTTCAACGGGTTCTGCCCTGCGGGCGGTGAGCAGATGGCAAAGGCTTATGCAGAAAAATCCGGCTATCGGTTGATTACCGCATCGGGTCTTACCGACTGCTCCGGTTATAAGGATTGGGTGATAGATTCTTTCCGGATTCCCGCCATAACCGTGGAAGTGGGGCTGGGCGAAAACCCTCTGCCCCTTTCGCAGTTTCCAAAAATTTTTTCCGATAATTTCAGCGCAATTTTAACGCTTTGAGCCTATAAATGTCTGCATTTTTTGCAGACATTTTATTTTTCTTTCAGGAAACTGTAAAACTGAAGCAGTGCGATTCTCCCCTCGGGTGAAATCCGTGATAAATCCAATATCCCATTTTCGGGAATCAGCTCAAAAAGCTCTTCCTCTCCGTGATATACGTCGCCGGAAGATATTCCGGTCAGATATGACATACGCACCCCGAAGTGTTTCGCAAACAGCGTCAGAATATCCTCGTCGGGAATGCGGCGCTCTGTTTCATAGTTTGCGAGGCAGCTACGGGATATATTCAGGCTTTTCGCAGTCTCTGCCTGCGTCTGTCCTGCCATCACGCGCAGAAATTTCAATCTTTTCGCCACAACCTTGTTGTCAAATTTCATGATGCGTTCCTTTCTTATATGCTTTCATAACTATCCCAAATTCAGCATAGCAGTTTTTTCTTCAAAAATCAACGGATTCCGCCATTTGAAACAAAATCCGCCAATATCGAAACAATTTGTCACAATTCCCTTGACAAATCCGTACTACTGTTGTAATATGAAGATAAGAAATCAACAGAAAGGTATGATGATATGGTACATATTGCAGAATCGGAATGGATGATTATGAAGGTGCTCTGGGCAGAATCGCCTTTAAGCTCCCGACAGATTATTGACCGTTTGGAGGGGCAGACGGATTGGAACGACAAAACCGTTCACACCCTCATCAGCAGACTTTGCAAAAAGGAAGCCATCCGCGCAGAAAAACCGAAGGGCAGCAATTTCTATCAGTATTTTGCCAACGTCAGCGAAAAAGAATGCACCTTGTTTGAAACCAAAAACTTTTTAAAGCGGCTTTATTCCGGTTCGCTGACCGGAATGGTTTCCGCTTTTGTGGAAGGAAACGGCGTAACGAAAAAGGATATCCGTCAGCTTCGGGAGCTTTTGGAGCAATACGAAAAGGAAAATGGCGATGACTGATTTTTTGCAAGTAATTCTTACCATGTCCGTCATGGGCGCCGTTGCCATTCCCGTTACCCTTCTTTTTCAGGCTTTGTTCGGAAAGTGGCTTTCGCCCAAGGCGCGACTTTATATGTGGCTCCCTGTGCTTCTGCGCCTTTTTGTTCCTTATATTCCCAAAACACCGCTCAGCGTGTATAATCTTTTGCCCGACGAAACGATTGCGGCAATAGAGCTTCCGCCGATATTAAAGACGGCTATGCCCACCCGGATCCATCTGCTTCCCCTTATCTGGTTTTTGGGAGCAGTTTTATTTGCGGCGTTTTCTTTTGTTTCCTATCTGCGGTTTGTGAACCGGCTGGAGCTTGTGCAAAAAGATAAACAGGCAATCGAAAGCATCGCAGAAGAGGCGGCATCCGTAACGGGACTAAAAAAACCGCCGCAGACCGTGTTCTGCAAAAACCGGATTTCACCTATGGTTGTTGGACTTTTTTCGCCGAAGCTGGTGATCCCGGTGCATATATCAGAGCAGTTTGACGAAGAAAGGCTCCGCATCATTTTCGTGCATGAATACACCCATCTTGCCCGCAGAGACGGCTTTTTAAACTGGCTTCTGCTTCTGGCAGGGTGCCTGCATTGGTTTAATCCACTGGTGCATATCATGCGGAAAGCTATCAGGCGCGACAGTGAGCAGGTGTGCGACGCTTGCGTACTGAAATCCCTTTCTGTTGATAGGAGAAAGCTTTACACGCAAACTATTTTAGACTTATTAGAAAGCACCGTTTCTGCCGGGCACGCGGCAATTACTGCACCTATGGCAGGCACAAAACGAAGCCTCTCGGCAAGGCTTAAATCGATCTACCGCATCGGAAAACGAAACATGAGCATTCTGGCACTTCCCATGTGCCTAATGATTTCTGTTTTTCTGCTGACCGGCGCATTGGCAACGGATATTTCCGAAACCGTTGGAACAGTTTCGGAGCTTTTAGACCCGGTGATTGTGATTCCGCCGGCGGAAACGTCTACGCCTGCGTTGGAGGAAGCGCCATCCCCGGAACCGACGCCGCTGACAGAAGATGTGCCCTCGGCAGCGCCTTCGGAATCCCCTGCTTCAGTTTCCGTTCCAACACCAACACCTAAAGTCGCCGCTACGCCCACTCCGACGCCTGCACCTGCAGAGGCACCTGTATATGTATATCAGGGCGGCGGTGCGGTGGCACGGCTTTCTAAAGACCGCGGCCGTGCAGCCTTTTCGGCGCAGTTTGACGATGTTGTGATTACCACCGTCGGCATCCGAAGCGCAACAGAGGATTCCTTAACCGGATTTTTCACCGTAACCAAAAACGGCGAAACCATTGCCGATCATGCCCCCGGTGTGGTTCGGGGAACCGTTTCCGGCATCACCTTTTCCACCTCAGACGGCACGATACGGTACACCTTCCCCCTTTCCTCACGCACCAAGGAGTAACCTCTATTTATCCTGTTCCACACAACGGAACAGTTCCCTTTCCATGTGCTTGCTGTCGGACAGGATAATTGTTACAAAAATATTAAATTCTATAAACTCCTATTGACAATCCCGTACTACTGGTGTAGTATGTAATTGTACTGGTACTACATTTGTAATACAAAAGGAGAACGAACATGAAAAAAATATTTGCATTTGTGTTATGTATGATGCTATGCCTGTCGCAGATGAGCCTAATCTCGGCAGAGCAAAGCGAAAACCCGTTGGATTGGAATTTTTATTCCTTAAGCTATGCCTATATGGAAGGCGGCGTGCAAAAGCATTATAACCCCGGGCGCAACACCATAAGCGACGAGTTGATTGATGGCATCCGCAAAATCTTAAAGGATGCAGTGAAAACACCTACCGCAGAAAAACCGGACGATTTAGGCTTCCGCCGCATTGCGGTTACCTTCTGCAACACAGACAAGCCCGAAGAAGAAGGCAACGACCACATCCGCTATACCTACGATTTGTGCGACAACGGCATCCGCATCACCAAAAAGAATGCCACATGGGAGGACACGCCCGACGATTTTGTTGCAGATTTAGGCAAAGAATTTGTGGAAACCAAAGACGATGACAGCGCAACGCAGTACATCCGCTACGCAGGCACGGACTATTCCCGAAAAATCGGCGAGCTTTTAAACGATTACATGGGCAACAACGCCGTGTATCCCGATTTTGAGTTTATCCACAATCTGAATTTTACATATGAAGCTTCCATTTTCCTGCACAATACGGGAAGTGGCTCTGCCCTTTATCAATGGGGCGTTTGTACCTATGAACTCGGCGGTGTGCCCCACACCGCGGCGTATCTCATTGACAACGCCATTTATCTTGCGCCCATTTTGGAGAATAATAAGGTACACTTTAACGGCGTTACCCGTTTTGTTCCCAAAACCTCAGGTAAGAGCGGCTTAAACGGATATTTTTATGAAAGCGAAGATTTAAAGGATACCCTTTCGGCAGACCTTTCTCTTACCCTGGATGAAAACCTGACCGTTACGGACCTTGCTTTTTCCGTAACCGACAAGCATTTCCCGAGTGGCAGAACGGCGCACATCTCCACAAAAGATTTATACAACGCCGACGGCACTCTGCGCACAGGAATCGACAGCTATTCCTATATGAAAGGCGCCCTGACCGATGCAGACGGCTTCACCCCTTCTCCCAAAACAGAAGAGCCGAAAGAAGAAAACAAGCAGGAGGATACGCCTGCCGTAAAAGATGAGGACAAATCGGAAGAGGAAAAAAAGGAAGAAGACAAGCCGGTTTTCGGCGTTCCGCAAACTTCCTACACCGATTTATCCAAAGGTCCGAAGCAGAAATACAATGTCACTTTTTCGATTCCGCTGACTGCCAAGCAGGAGGCTACCTGGATTGGTGAATTCGCGGAAAACGGCAAAGTGAATCTTTCTGTCACCCACTTTTATTTTGATGCTGACGGAAGCTTTCTCACGGTATCCGGCAACGGAAAAAGCTTTCACCTGATGTCCATGGGCGAGATTTATCAAAACGACCGTAAGCAGCACCGCGTGTGGTACTCCACCACCAAAATCGGCGTGGAGAAGGACACTTCTCTGCCTCACGAGGTGGAAAAACAAGGTGCCATTTCGCTGAACTGGACAACGGGCGCATCTTATCTTGCAAAAGACGATTTGAATGTTGCCATATACGATAAGCCCTTCGTCTCCGAAAATGGCGTATACCGAGATAATACGGGCACACGGTTTGAAGCGGCGACTTCTCCTGTCGGCGATTTCATTCCGCTGACCGAAAAGGCAGAACGAATTGACCTTACAGAAGAAAAGGAAACGCCCGTATCCCCTGCACCGGAGATTTTTACGTTCACCGATGTTCCCGAAACGCATTGGGCGCACGCCACGGTTCATAAGCTATACCGCGCCGGTATTGTGCGTGGTGTGGGGGAAAACCGTTTTGCGCCCGACAGCCACATGACCTACGAGCATTTTGCGATTCTTCTGTCCCGTCTGTTTGGCTATGAGGCGGAAAACAAGGAAAGCGCCCCGGCCACACGGCAGACCGTTTTCACCGAACTGGTGAAAGCCGTTCGGCTGGATCAGGAAAAGGTTGCAAACGAAAACATTCTTTCCGAAAGTTTCGGCGATGCGGATGAGATTTTAAAGGAAAATGAGCCTTACATAAAAATTGCCGTGGAGCAAGGTCTTGTGAAAGGCGCAAACGGAATGCTGAATCCCAACGGTACGCTGACCCGCGCCGAGTGCGTGACTCTTCTATACAGAGGACTTATATCCTGCTTCGGTATCACGGAAGAGGATGCGCCGGAAAGCTATAAATTCCGATTAAGCCGTTCGGAAAACGGATACGCAAAGCTTAATTCCGACAGCTTAACTTATTTTCGTTTAAACGGAGAGGCTTTGGTAAAATCAGCGGAGCGCTTAAAGGGTCGGGTTATGATGTGTTTCGGAGCAGATGCCCTTACCTCCACCAGGCTGGTTGCTACCTGCACCGTGGACCGGGATGTTTACACCATTGAAACCACAAGCTATGAGCAGCTTTATTTCGGGAGCGATACCGTGTTCCTGCGTGGCTATATTCACATCTATAAAAACGGCATGCCCCATCACACCAATGCCTATATGGAAATTCTGTATGACCGCGAGGAGGACACTTTAACTCTGCGCCGCGGAACCAACACGCGCATCACCTTTGAAAATGTGATAAAGGATGTTGGCGTATTTCCCAAAACGCCGGCGATTCAGCCGTATTTAGAAGCTGAAAAGGAAAATGCACAGTATAACACCACGATTTACGCCGATATCGGTTTAGGTCTGGGAACAGGACGGGAATTAGACATGGGATACGATAGCGACATCAGCGGACGGTTCACCATTCGATATGCTACCGGCGGCAAAAAAGCCAAGGTTTCCGCGCTCTTTACCGCGACCGATATTCACGGTCTTCCCAACAGCTACGAAATCGAACTGACTCAAGCCACATCGGTAACCGATAGCGAGATTACAGGCGATTTCCGTATTTTGAAAAACGGCGAAGAATTGGAAACCACACATGGAAAACTCATTGGTTTATCTGCAGGCGTGGGCAACCTCATGCACTTTGTAAGCGACGACGGCGTCTGGAACATAGAATTGACCATAACGGAAATTTCGAAATAGTACTATCAAAGGCAGCACGAAAGTGCTGTCTTTGTTTTGTTATAAAAGAGTAACATCCCTGTCATTGACATATTCCGCCATTTTTGGTAGTATAAAATCAATATAATATGGTAAAGTGTAGTAAAATATCTAAAGATAGCGAAAAGAGATGAGTATCATGGCATGGAAATGCGATAAATGCGGAATGCCCAACTTTGGTGACGAAGCCTGCAAATTATGCGGCACACCGAAGCCGGAAAATCCGGAAGAATTTGTAGACGAACCGAAGACACCGGAAGTGGAAGAAAGCCCCATTTCCGAACCCATCGTTGTGTTTGATTCTGACCCCGGCGCAGACGAGCGCGAGGTAGCGCAGGAGCCTGCTCCTGTTGAGGAGCCTGCTCAGGAAACATTCGAGCCTGCTCCTGTTGAGGAGCCTGCTCAGGAAACATTCGAGCCTGCTCCTGTTGAGGAGCCCGTTCAGGAAACATCCGAGCCTGCTACTGTTGAGGAACCTGCTCAGGAAACATTTGAGCCTGCTCCTGTTGAGGAGTCCGTTCAGGAAACATCCGAGCCTGCTCCTGTTGAGGAGCCCGTTCAGGAAACATTCGAGCCTGCTCCTGTTGAGGAACCTGCTCAGGAAACATTCGAGCCTGCTCCTGTTGAGGAGCCCGTTCAGGAAACATTTGAGCCTGCTCCTGTTGAGGAGCCTGCTGCATGCACAGAGTCGGAACCGGCAGAAGAGGCAGCCTTTGTTCCTCCCTTCAATCCCGATGATGCAGTTTCTGCAAAGGAAGGCGCAGGCGGCAAGAAAAAAGGTGTTCTGATTGCGGTAGTTTGCCTGGTTATTCTGGCAATTCTTTGCGCAGTGGGTCTTTATATGAGACTGGCTGATAAGCCTTCCGCTCCCCATCCCACAGCGAGCGAATCCCCCAAAGCAACAAGTGATGTTATTGTAGATATCACGCCTTCTGCTGAGCCTTCCGAAATGCCTTCGGAAGAGCCTGCAATGCCCACAGATGATGTGGCAATGCAGACAGAATCAACTATCAAAACATCTGAACCTTCTGCGGCGGCAACACCGGGCATAGTAGTAAAAACACCGCAGCCTGTCGCAAAGGCAACACCTAAACCCACAGCGAAACCGGTTACGACCCCCAAGCCGGCAGTAACTCCAAAACCGGTTGCAACGCCTAAGCCTGTTGCAACGCCCAAGCCCACTCCGGAGCCCTGGGATGATGGTTTCAAAAAATATGTCAACAATGAATACGGCTTCTACTGTGCATACCCTGCACAGTACACCGTTTTGGAAAGCAACACCAATGATGCACTTCTTACTGCAGTATCTCCCGACGGAACCATTCATGTGATGATTCAAGCAAGCAAGAACTGGGATAAGCTTTCTGCAAAAGAAGCAATGAACCGTTTCATTGGTATGTTTGACGGCGAAATTCAGTATCAGGATTACGGAAACACCTGGTATGCTGCATCTGTGAAGGTAGGCGACCGTGTGTATTACCGCAAGGCGTATGTAAACGACGATGTGATTTACTGTTTCAGCTTTGAATACGGTTATGAGCACAGAGATGTTTGCGGCTCCTATATTGAATATATGGAAGACCATTTCAAGAAAAACTAAATGTAAAACACAAACCGTAGCAGATTTTTAGTCTGCTACGGTTTTCTTTTTTCAAAAGAAAACCGCACCGTTGAAGTGGGGGTAACTTCATCCGGTGCGGTATATGTATTTCTATATTTCTTTGGATTCTTTCTTTTCGTTTTTGCCGCCGTGACAGACATCTGCCATGCCGCAACCACTGCATCCGCAGGAGCAGGAGCCTTGGCCGGACTTTCTTTTTTTGATTTCGTTTGCCACAATTGCCACGAATATAATTGCCACAATCAGTAAAGCAATCAAAGTAGGAATATTCATCCCGATTCCTCCTTACGAAAAACTTTTTATTTATTCAGGTATTTGTTTTTGCGGAACAGGAAGTATAAAAGTACAACCAACACAACCAGCGCCGCCGCTGTACCGATACCGAATGCGCCACCGGTGAAGAACATGCCCAGCTGATACACAATCAGGGAAATGGCATATGCAAATACGCACATATAACCGATTGCCGCCGCAGTCCATTTTGCGTTGTTCATTTCGCGCTTGATGGCTCCCATTGCCGCAAAGCAGGGTGCACATAACAGGTTAAATATCATGAAGGAGAACGCCGCTAATTTGTTGCCGTCGAAGTATTCTGCCCCGATCAGGCGCGCACTTACGCTGACACCCTCTTCCACTTCCGACATCAGGTCTGCCGTTTCGGGAAGCATTTCGGAAAGTGTACCGAACACACCAACCACTTCTTCCTTTGCAACCAAGCCTAATATGGTTGCCACAGCCGCCTGCCAGTTGCCGAAGCCTAAAGGTACAAACAGGAACGCAATCCACTGACCCAGGAATTCTAAAATGGATGTTCCGCCGTTTTCTTCGGTGATATAATGGAAACCGCCTTCAAAGGAGAGGCTGTTTAAAATCCAGATAATAATACTTGCCGCAAGAATTACGGTACCTGCCCGTTTGATAAAGCCCCATCCACGGTCCCATGTGGTACGAAGCACGTTAGACGCAACCGGCGCATGGTATGCGGGAAGCTCCATAACGAAGGGTGCAGGATCGCCTGCAAATGCCTTGGTTTTCTTCAGAATCAGACCGGAAATAACCACTGCACCAACGCCGATAAAATATGCCGCCGTTGCCACCCATGCACTGCCGCCAAACAAAGCGCCTGCAATCAGGCCAACGATGGGCATTTTAGCGCCGCAGGGGATAAAGCAGGTGGTCATGATGGTCATCTTACGGTCTCTGTCCTGCTCGATGGTACGGGACGCCATAACACCGGGAACACCGCAACCGGAGGACACCAGCATGGGAATAAAGCTTTTGCCGGAAAGACCGAATTTGCGGAAAATTCTGTCCATAATAAATGCAATTCGGGACATATAGCCGCAATCTTCCAATAAAGAAAGCAGAAGGAACAGAATCATCATCTGCGGCACAAAGCCCAAAACTGCGCCAACGCCGCCAACGATACCATCTGCTACTAAGCTGGTGAGCCAGGGAGCACAGCCAACGGTTTCCATGCCGTGAGTCACCGCCGGCACAATCCATTCGCCGAACAAGGTGTCGTTCATGAAGCCTACGGTCCAATCGCCCACCGTACCGATGGAAATGGTATATACCGCCCACATGGCGAGTACAAAAATCGGGATTGCCAGAATACGGTTTGTAACGATTCTGTCGATTTTATCGGACATGGAAAGCGAGCCGGTATGCTTCTTGTGATAGCATTTTCCGATGAGTCTTGTGATAAACTCATAGCGCTCGTTGATGATGATGCTTTCGGAATCATCGTCTAATTCTTTTTCTACGTTTACGATATCCTTTTCAATATGAGCAACGGTTTCTTCGGAAAGCTTCAGTTCCTCCAAAACCTTTTTGTCACGTTCAAAAATCTTGATGGCGTACCATCTCTGCTGGGTTTCGGGCAGGTGATGCACGGTAGCCTCCTCGATATGGGCAACAGCGTGCTCTACCATGCCGGAGAAGAAAAAGGACGGAACATCCGCTTTTCCTACTGCCGCAGTAATCGCCGCTTCTGCCGCACTTTCGATTCCCTCGCCCTTCAGCGCGGAAATTTCCACCACGCGACATCCCAATGCACGGCTTAATGCATCCAACTTGATTTCGTCACCGCTTTTTCTTACCACGTCCATCATATTGATGGCGATTACAACCGGAATGCCAAGCTCCATCAGCTGCGTGGTCAGGTACAGGTTTCTTTCTAAATTCGTGCCGTCTACAATATTTAAAATGGCGTCCGGATGCTCGGAAACCAAATAGTCTCTGGCAACCACTTCCTCTAAGGTGTAAGGAGAAAGGGAATAGATACCGGGAAGGTCCGTGAGAACCACGTCCCTCTGCCCTTTCATTTTGCCCTCTTTCTTTTCTACTGTTACGCCGGGCCAGTTTCCAACATACTGATTGGCACCGGTCAACGCATTAAACAGCGTGGTTTTACCGGAATTGGGGTTGCCCGCCAACGCAATTTTCAAAGCCATGTTTTACTCCTCCTGTTTTGGTTAGATTCGCCTAACCTTACTGCAAAAAATTATTCTACCATGATCATCTGTGCGTCCTGCTTACGCAAAGACAGCTCATATCCTCTTACGGTGATTTCGATAGGGTCTCCTAAAGGGGCAACCTTTCTCACATAGATTTCAACGCCCTTTGTGATACCCATGTCCATGATACGACGACGGATTGCGCCGGCACCTTCCACCTTTACCACACGAACCGTTCTGCCGATTTTCACGTCTTTCAATGTTTCCATGGTGTTCTCCTTTTCTACGGTCTATTAGTTAGCCTTTCCTAACTCACAGAAGTTAGTTTACCATAACTCGCCACATTTGTCAAGAGAATTTTACCAAAAAAATGCATAAAAAAGAATGGGCAAATTCCCATTCTTTTTTGGTGCTTTATCACATATTTTCCGTATTTTCGGCTTACAGAGCCTCCATTGCCGTGCGAACGGCATCGTCCGGTGCCACTTTTTCCGTAAATACTTTATTTTCATCCCGCAAAGTCTCAAACACTTCAAAGTAACGAAGTCCGAATTCATATAAAGACTGTGCGTTAAAATGGAGATTATCCGGATTGGAGCCTAAGCCTTCCGCCGAAACAAAGCCTGTCATGGCGTTTTCCTTTGCCGTTTTTTTCAGCGCTTCATTTACGGCAGGATAATAGGCTTTCAGGTCTTCGCTTGGATGGTTTGCCAGAAAATCACCTAATCCGCCTAAAAGAAACGGGACATCATAAAGGTTTAAATCCTTTCGGAAGGACGCCATAATGTTCTCAAACTTTTCCTGATATAAAGGAGTAAGCTCTTCTCCGCAGTCTCCTTCCCCCTGATGCCACAAAACACCTGCGATGGTGGAGGTTCTGTCTGCAAGACGGGCGCAGTTTACGGCGTTATCATATAAAAGACCGCCGGGCACCCATTGACTTAACCTGGTTCCGCCGTCGGCACAGCAGATGAGGCCAACATCCACATGATATTTTTTCGCATATGCCTCCGCGAAGCTTTCCGCAAGACAAGTGCCGGAAAAGGGTCTGTCGCCGTTTACAGGGCGATACATGGGCTGCCACCGCCCATTTCTTAACACATGGAGTCCTTTCATATCAACATCAGGTGCTTCGTTTAAAAAGCCTCTGCCCGCCATGTTGGACTGTCCTATCAGCAAAAATGAATGTATCATTTTCCATTCTCCTTCCAAAATCAATTGACATTTTGATTATAACATGGTATGATATTTTTGTAAAGTTTTTTACGAAAAGGAGACGAAAAAAATGAAACGTTCAGAGATTAACAGCATCATGAAGGATGCCAAAGAATTTTTAGAAGAAATGAAATGGAAATTGCCGCCTTTTGCATACTGGAGTCCCGAAGATTGGGAAACCAAAGGCGAGGAATACAACGAAATCCGCGACAATATGCTGGGTTGGGACATCACCGATTTCGGTTCCGGTGATTTCCACAAGGTTGGTCTTTTTATGTTCACTATCCGCAACGGTAACTTCAGCGATGAAAAATATATCAAGCCCTATGCTGAAAAGCTTTTAATCGTTGAGGAAGAGCAGGTTACGCCTTATCACTTTCATTGGAGCAAAATGGAGGATATCATCAACCGCGGCGGCGGTAACCTGATGGTGAAGGTATATAACTCCACAGAGGATGAGCAGTTTGCAGATACCGACGTTACCGTTATGGTAGACGGCAGATGGTACACCGTTCCTGCAGGCTCTGTGATCCGCATCACACCCGGTGAAAGTATCACACTGCCCAGCGGTCAGTATCACTCCTTCTGGGGTGAAAAGGGCTGCGGTAAGGTATTGCTGGGTGAGGTTTCCAAGGTAAACGACGACCGTGTGGATAACCGCTTCTATGAAAAAACAGGCCGTTTCCCTGCTATTGAGGAGGACGAAGCACCCCTGCATTTATTAGGAAACGAATATCCGAAAGCAAAATAATTTATGAGATATAAAAGCCTCTCACGGCATGTGAGAGGCTTTTTTTCGTTCCGATGTGCAAATTTCACCAATTATAATTTCACACAAAAAAGCTGCCGCAAAGGGCAGCTTTATATCATTGTGATATTATTCCTTATTTTTGAGGAACCAGGGAATTTCAACTTCGCTGAGAGGCTTCTGCTCTGCAGATTTTGCAGGAGATGCGCCGGGCTTTCTTGCTGCTGCAAGACCGCCGAAGCCGGCAGAAGCTGCCGCGCCTACATTATCAAAGCCTGTTGCGATAACGGTGATGGAGATTTCGTCCTTCATATCGGGATCTACAGCTGCACCGAAGATGATGTTTGCATTGGGGTCAGCCGCTTCTGTTACCATCATAGCCGCATTGTTGATTTCAAACAGACCCAGGTCGGGACCGCCGGTTACGTTGATCAGCACGCCGCGAGCACCGTCGATGGTGGTTTCGAGCAGGGGGCTGGAGATAGCAGCCTTAACTGCATCTTCTGCACGTTTTTCGCCGGAACCTCTGCCTACGCCCATGTGCGCAACGCCGGTATCCTTCATGATGGTTACCACGTCAGCAAAGTCGAGGTTCACAACTGCGCTGCCTGTGATCAGGTCAGAGATACCTCTTACACCCTTTAAGAGAACTTCGTCAGCAATTTTGAATGCATCAACGAAGGTTGTGTGCTGGTTGGAAACCTGCAGAAGTCTGTCGTTGGGAACGGTAACGATAGCATCAACCGATTCTTTTAAAGCGGCAATACCTTCTTCTGCACGAACCATTCTCTGCTTGCCTTCAAACATGAAGGGCTTTGTTACGATACCTAATGTTAAGATACCCATATCTTTTGCAATCTGAGCAACCACGGGAGCTGCACCTGTACCGGTTCCGCCACCCATACCTGCTGTTACAAAAACCATATCGCTACCGCTGATTGCCTGAGCAATTTCGTCGTAGCTTTCTTCAGCTGCTTTTGCGCCCATGTCAGGATTTGCACCTGCACCTAAGCCCTTGGTCAGCTTTTCACCAATCTGAATTTTCTGATTTGCCTGGGATCTTGCCAGAGCCTGCTTGTCGGTATTGATTGCAACGAATTCCACGCCGCCAAGACCTGCATCAATCATACGGTTTACAGCGTTGTTACCGCCGCCGCCAACACCAATAACTTTAATCTGTGCCACATTCATAGCACCGTTATCCAAATCAAACACTCCTGTTTCCTCCTCTTTCATATGTAATCCAGTAAAATTTTTTTATATTTACACCTAGTTATATTTTATTATAGCACAACAATATACATAATTACAAGTAGTAATTTGCATTTTTCTTGTTTTTTTTGTAAATTTTTTATGGCAATCGTCGTTTTGCCGCAAAAAAACGATTATTCATCGCTTTCAGAGCCGGAATTTTCCTCTGCATCATTGGAAGATTCACTGCCCGTTTCCGATTCAGATTCAGAAGACTCTGTTTCCTTGGCTTCAGCAGATTCCTTTTTCCGGGGGCCCGCTGATGCAGAAGGCTTTGCGGAAGCTTTCGGTTTTTCAGAAGCCTTCGGTTTTTCAGATTTTTTAGAGGTTTCTTTTTGATCCTCAGAATCATCCGACTTAGGCTTTTCGGATTTTTCGGATTTTTCGGATTTTTCCTTTTTGTCGGAGGAATCTTCATCCGATGTTTCTTCCTCTTCAGAATCCGTTTCGTCCTCCGTATCCTCTTCCTCTTCAATACCGGCAGCTTTCCGTTTCATTTCTTCCATTTCTGCCCAGCTGTATTCGCCGTAGTAGCCTTTATCGGTGGTAAGGTCTAAGTAGCTTCGTTCCGACTGCTCGACCTGCTCTAAAATTTTGGTCATCATTTTGATTTTACGCTGAAGCCCTTCTGTGCTGTCGATGGAGCCGAAGGTAACCTTCATGCCGCTTTTCATAACCATCATAAAATTGGTGATATCGCCCACATAAAATTCATCAATATTCTGCCAATGCGGTGTATCATAAAAGCAACGGATATATTCCATATTCATGGCAAACAGTTCATCGTCTGCTGTCTGCACATTTTTAGCAACCTCTGCCCCGGTAACCTCTATACCGTACACAATAGGCGAGGTCAGGTGCGTTACGTCGTCCGTTATTTCCAGCACACGACCATTTGCCGTTGTCACAATGAACTGGGTCGGTGTGTCGACAATGATGTCAGGTTTTGCCTCTTTTATTTCAATTTCGATTCGCGCCGGAAACTTTCGTTTGATTTCCGCCTGCTCCACATAAGCAATGGCAGACAAACCCTTTTCCGCCTTGGATTTGTTGATGCGGAAGACATTTTCACCCTGCTGTAAGCCGGATGCGGCAATGATATCCTCTGAGGATACAACCGTATTTCCGCTGACCGTAATTTCCGTGATGCCAAACAAAGGCGTGAACAGACAAATGCACAGCATGACAACAATCACAAAAACACTCAGCACAAAAATCCGTCTCTGTCGGATGGTTCTTTTGTATCGCTCACTACTGGTTTCTTTTTTCTTCGGCATAGGCTTCTCTCCTATCTGTATCGTTTGATATCGGCACCCAGTGCCGCTAAGTTTTCTTCCAGCGCTTCATATCCCCGGTCTAAAAAGCAGGGATTATGAATCACGGTTTTCCCACGGGCGCAAAGCCCTGCAATCACCAACGCCGCACCGCCCCGAAGATCCTCGGCACAAACCTCGGCGCCCCAAAGGGCGTCTACCCCTCGGATCACCGCCACACGGTCGCTGACGCTGATTTTCGCCCCCATCCGGCTCAGCTCCGGCACAGGCTTAAAACGACTTTCAAAAATGGTTTCCGTAATCAGTCCCGTTCCCCGCGCCACACAAAGGGTTGCCAGCATCAGAGACTGGGCATCCGTCGGAAAGCCCGGATAGGGCATAGTGCGGATGGCACCGCAGGCAGAAAGCTTTTCCGGTGCTTTTAAATGCACCGTGTTTTTACCGCAGGTGATATCGCATCCACAATCGGAAAGCACCGATAAAACGGCTGAAATGTGTTCCGGTTCCATGTGCGTCACCGTAACTTCTCCGCCGGTTGCCGCCGCCGCACACAGGTACGTTGTCGCCGCAATCCGGTCCGGCATAACGGTATACGATGCAGGATGAAGCGTTCGCACGCCCTCGATACGGATGCTGGAGGTACCGGCTCCCGAAACACGTGCACCGCAGGCGTTTAAAAAATTTGCCAGGTCGCAGATTTCCGGTTCTCTTGCCGCATTGGTAATCACCGTTTCTCCCTCTGCAAGCACCCCGGCAAGCATCACGTTTTCCGTAGCGCCGACACTGGGAAAGTCCAGGTGGATATGACATCCCGTTAGCCGTTTGGCATAAAGCTCCAAATAGCCATGTTCTTCGTAGATTTCCGCTCCCAGAAGAGAAAGTGCCTTCAGGTGCAGATCAATAGGTCTCGGTCCCAACTCACAGCCGCCGGGCGCCGAGATTTTCACTCTGCCCGTTTTCGCCAGCACCGCTCCCATAAAAACAACAGAGGAGCGAAGCTTCCGCATGAGTTTTTCAGGAATAAAGCTGCCGGTTTCGCCTGTGGCATCGACCACCAGAGCATCTTCTCTGCGCACGGTTTTTGCTCCGAGACTTTTTAAAATTTCTTCCGTGATGGAAACGTCCGAAAGACGGGGACAGTTTTTCACGGTATGTACGCCATCCGCTAAAACGGTGGCTGCCAGAATCGGCAACACGGCATTTTTGGCGCCGTGGATACGGACACTGCCCTGAAGGGGCGTTCCGCCATTTATCACAATCTGTTCCAACCTACGCACCTCCTGATAATGAACTGTTTCACCATTATCATTGTATGCGTTTTTGGAAATTCGGTTCCTCTCTCCGGCAATTGCCGGCAAAAAGAACATCTTTATTCCATTTTAAATTGATTTATTTTCCTGCAAAGCCTGCCACAATGTCACAGATACGCTTTGTGCCGTCCGTAATGGCAAGCTTTCTTGCGTTTTTGGACATTGCCTTTAATTTTTCGCTGTCAAAAATCAGTTTTTCTACGGTATCGTAAATGATGGTACCTTCGATATCCCGCTCTGCAATCATCACCGCCGCGCCCTTATCCGCAATGGATTTTGCGTTGTGCTCCTGGTGATTATGCGTTACGTTGGGAGAAGGAATTAAAAGTGCCGGTCTGCCCAACGCGCAAAGCTCGCTGACCGTGATGGCACCGGCACGGGCAATGACTAAATCTGCCGCCGGGAGCACCACATCCATGTTATAAATATAAGGCACAACGGCAATATTGTCCCGCAGGTTTTCCGGTTTAATCTGGGATTTTACTTCCTCATAAAACCGCTCACCCGTTCCGCCTAAAATACGGACCTTTGAACCGTCTACACGATTAATCAGCTCTACCAACGCGTTATTGATGGTTCTCGCACCCAAAGAGCCGCCCACGGTTACGATAAAAGGACGGTCGTCAATACCAAGCTGTCTTCTTGCTTCTTCGTAGGAAAGCTCTGTCATATTTTCTCTTAAAGGATTTCCTGTCAGCACGCAGACTTTTTTGGCATCCTCGCTCACATAGTTTACGGTGTCATCAAAGCTGATTGCCACACAATCTGCAAACCGAGCCGCCATTTTCACGGTCATACCGGGGATAACGTTCTGCTCATGAACCACGACGGGAATATGCAGGCTGTGTGCCGCCTTCAGCACAGGTGCACATACATAGCCGCCTGTGCCCACAACCACGTCAGGTGCGAAATCACGGATGATTTCCTTCGCTCTTGCGATAGCTTTGATGTATTTTACGGCAACTGCGATATTCTTCGGTGTCAGTTTACGGATTAAGCCTTCCACCTCAATGGATTCAATCGGGAAGCCTTCTTTCGGCACAAGCGTCTGCTCCATTCCGTCTGTTTTTCCGATAAACAAAATATCGGCACCGTATTCTCTTTCCATGCGTTTTGCGATGGCAATGGCAGGATTGATGTGTCCCGCGGTACCGCCGCCTGAAATTAAAACCTTCAACGAGGTCACCCTTTCCTTACGAACTGTTTTTTATCTGATATGCCGAAGAAGCTCCGGCATCCGTTTATCTGATGTCAACAATCTGTGTTTTGAACCGGGAAACATTTAAAACCATTCCCATTGCCGCCATTAAGAATACCAAAGAGGAGCCACCTGCCGAGAAGAACGGCAGAGAGATACCCGTTGTGGGAATCATCTTCGTTACAACGGCAATATTTAAAAACGTCTGAACGCCGATCAGCGAAATGATACCCGTAACCAGAAGACTACCGAAGGCGTCCGGTGCATTCATGGCGATTTTGATACCACGCCAGATTAAGATACCGAACAGTGCAATGATAACAAA
The DNA here is from genome assembly GCA_017396465.1 of Clostridia bacterium. GTDB lineage: Bacteria > Bacillota > Clostridia > UBA1381 > UBA9506 > Congzhengia. The sequence continues at coordinate 20,036 of JAFQLU010000052.1, forward strand.
CGCGCCTACCATACCCAGCTCTTCACAAACAATGGCAAAGATGAAGTCGTTCTGCGGCTCGGAAACATACATATATTTCTGTCGGGAGTTACCGAAGCCCAGACCAAAAATTCCGCCGGAGCCGATTGCATACAGCGACTGGATAATCTGCCATCCGTCCCCTTGCTTGTCGATAAAGGGATCCCAGAATACGCGGAGTCGGTCCATACGGTAGGACGCCCGCGTTGCAACGGCAATAACCACCGGTACGGCAACAAGTGATGCCACAGCAAAGTGACGCACCCTTGCCCCTGCCACCAAAAGCATAATTACGGCAACGAAGCCGATAATCAAGCATACACTGAAGTGAGGCTCCAAAATCAGAAGACCCAGAACAATCAGAAGCATCCCCCAATACCGCGCCAGAATACGGATATCGCGGATTTTCTCTTTTGTGTTGGAAAGACCTGCGGCAAAATATATGATAACCGCAATTTTTGCCATTTCCGAAGGTTGGAAGCTGAAAGAGCCGAATCCAATCCAGCGTCTTGCACCCTTTACGGCGGGGAACAGAAATACTGCCGCCAAAAGGAATAAGGTAACCAGTGCAATGGGAACTGCCAGTTTTTTATACATTCGATAATCAAACCGAATGGTAAAAATCATGGCCGCAACACCAATCAGCGCCCAGATAGCCTGACGGCGAATGAAGTATAAGCCGTCGCCGAAATTATAGTTTGCAGAGGGGTAGCTGGCACTGAAAACCATCAAAAGTCCCAGTACGAGAAGGACGATAACAACCGTCAGGAAGCCCACGTCGATTCCACCCTTGCGGAACACCTTCTGCTCCATATATTCCGATCTGCGATAGCCGGAAACATGTTTTGTTTTCTGCGTTTTTGCCGCAGAGCCTTTTTGTTTTTTCCCGGGCATGGTTTGTGCACCCCTTTCTTTCTGTTTGATTTATAATTTAAAATACTGTGATATATGCAATGCCGCAAAGAATCAAGGTGACGGCTGAAAACAGCAGCACAATCTTTTTCTCGTTTAAGCCGCACATTTCAAAATGATGATGAATGGGGCTCATTTTAAATACACGTTTGCCCGTCAGCTTAAAGGATGTTACCTGAATGATAACAGACAGAGTTTCGATGAGGTAAATACCGCCTGCGATGATTAAAATCAGAGGCATTTTCAGGCTGATGGCACCCACAGCAATGGCACCACCCAAAAACAGAGAACCCGTGTCACCCATAAACACCTTGGCAGGATTGGCATTGAAGAATAAAAAGCCAAGGCAAGCCGCCGCTGTTGCTCCCATATATACCGCAACGGTTATGTTATCCATTAAAATGGCACAAATCATAAAGAACAGGGAAACAATCAAGGTAACGGAAGATGCTAAGCCGTCTAACCCGTCGGTTAAATTCACGCTGTTGGATACGGCAAGCTGAACCAAAACAGCAAGAGGAATGGCAAAGAAGCCGATATCCACTGTGGATTTCATAAAGGGAATCACGATGTTTCCGTCAATAACGCCGCTCCATGTCATATACACGGTGGTTACTACCGCCGCAAAAATCTGCATGGAGAATTTCTGACCGGAGGTGAGCCCTAAGTTTCTCTTCTTCACAACCTTGATATAGTCATCACAAAAGCCGATGATGCCATATAGGAGCGCCCCCACAATCAGGCTGATTTGCGCCGCACCAAAAGTGCCGGAAATCAGGTAGCTTATCAGTGTTGCCACCGTTACGGCAAGGATGATTGCTATACCGCCCATGGTTGGGGTTCCGCTTTTTTTCTGATGCCATGCAGGACCTTCCTCACGGATGCTCTGACCGAATTTCAGCCTTCTCAGCATGGGAATCAGCGCAGGCGTTGCAACCAGCGCAATCAGAAGCGAAAGACCGCTCGCAATATATAATGTATTCAAAAAATCAGCTCCCTTTTCTTGTGCGTTTAAAAGTTATTTTTCAAAAATTCCGTGATGCGCTCCAGCCCCATAAAACGGGATGCCTTCACCAAAACCACGTCTTTATCCTTCAGCTCTTCGGAAAGGTGCGGATAAGACTCCTCCACCGTATCCACGGACAGAATATTCATGCTGTCCATACCATTCATAAAAGCGCCTTCGGCAATATATCTTGCCTGCTCGCCCACGGTAATCAAAAAGTCAATGCCGTTTTTCACCACGGCAGAGCCTAATCCACGATGCGCTTCGTAGCTATATGCGCCCAGCTCCCCGATATCACCTAGAATGGCAACCTTGCGGTCTTCTCTTTTGCCCAGGACGGCAAGCGCCGCTTCGATGGAGGCAGGTGCCGCATTGTAGCAATCGTTGATGATGGTAATGCGCTCACATTCGATGATATCCATGCGCATTTTTGTAAGAGCAAAATCAGAAAGTGCCGCCGCAATGTTCTCGGCAGGAACTCCGAAGTACAGACCGCAAGCCGCAGCCTCCAGCGCATTCGTGACATTGTGCTCCCCGGGGACAGGCAGCGTTACGGTAAACTCCGCTCCCATACCCTTTGCATGGAAGGTCACGCTGTTTTCATCGGATGTAACCTCCGTTGCAACCAGGTCAGCATTCTGATTTCTTCTGCCTACGGTGATAACCTTCTGCTCAATTTCGTCTTTATGCGCCATTAAGATATTATCGTCGCCGTTTAAAATCACGACGCCGTTTTTCTTCGTATTGGCAAACAATTCGGATTTCGCTTTGTAGATATTTTCCTGAGAGCCCAGTCTTTCAATATGAGACATGCCGATGTTCGTCACAATTGCCGCATCAGGCTGAACGATTTTCGACAAACGGTCGATTTCTCCAAAGCAGTCCATACCCATTTCGATGACAGCCGCTTCCACAGTTTCATCTGCTTTAAACACGGTCAGCGGTACGCCGATTTCATTGTTGAAGTTTCCGTCGTTCTTTAAGGTTTTATACATTGCGCTCATTACCGCATAGGTCATGTCACGAGTTGTGGTTTTGCCCACACTACCGGTAAGTCCCACAGTGGGAACTGCCAGCTTTTTCATAACAACACGAGCAATCGCACCCATAGCGCGAACAGTATTTTCGACAAGTATCACACTTTTTGATGTGGCAAGAACCACTTCTTTTTCCACAAGTGCACAAACTGCGCCCTGTGCCAATGCCTGATTCACAAAAGTGTGTCCGTCAAAATTGGCACCGCAGATTGCAACAAACAAAACGCCTTCTTCAATTTTACGGCTGTCGCTGGTAACGCCGGTTACCTCTGCGTCAACATCCCCCGCCAGAAGCTTTCCGCCCGTGGCTTCTAAAATTTCCGATATTTTTACAGGAATCATGTTTCTTTCCTCCGATTATTTCATCGCCGCAAGACACTCTGCAATCACTTCGCGCTCATCGAAATGATTTTTGGTTTTTCCGATAATCTGGTATGTTTCGTGCCCTTTTCCGGCCAGCACAATCGTATCGCCTTTTTCGGCAAACCGCAGTGCAAAATCAATCGCTTCTCTTCTGTTTTCTATCACAGTGTAGGGGCAATTGTGTTTTTTTACGCCCACCATAATGTCTTCAATAATTGCACCCGGCTCCTCCGTTCTGGGGTTATCCGAGGTCACAACACAGTAGTCGGAAAGCTGCGCCGCAATTTCGCCCATCAGGGGTCGCTTGGTGCGGTCACGGTCACCGCCGCAACCGAACAATGTGATCACACGGTTTTCCGTAAATTCACGAACGGTGGACAGGATATTTTCCAGACCGTCCGGTGTATGTGCGTAGTCGATGATAACAGAATAATCCGTCCCGGTGGGAACGGTTTCGCATCTGCCCATGACGCCTTTTGCCGTTTTCAAGGCGAGAAGCGCACGCTCAACCGGCACACCTGCCGAAACCACCGTGCCAAGGGCTGTTAATGCATTATACACAGAAAACTTCCCGGGAATTCCCAACTCTGCCGGGTAGGTTTTGCCCTGATATTCCAATGTAAAGGTAACGCCACCTGCCGTGATACAAACATCTTTTGCATTCATATCACCCTTGCCATCCACAGAAAAGCTCACCATGGGGCAAGGACTATCTTTCAGAACGCCATCACCTGCGGCGTCATCGATATTTACAACACCACTCGCACTTTGCAGGAACAGTTTTTTCTTTGCATTCAAATAATTTTCCATGGTAACATGGAAATCCAGATGATCCTGCGTCAGGTTGGTAAACGCGCCTACAGCATAAGGGATGCCGTATACGCGGAACAGCTCTAAAGAGTGGGAGGAAACCTCCATTACCACATATTCCACGCCTGCCTGAACCATGTCGGCAAACAAGGCATAAAGCTCAAAAGACTCGGGCGTGGTGCGCTCAGTAGGAAGCACCAGGTCGCCAATCATATTGGCATTGGTACCGATCAAACCAACCTTTTTCCCTTCCTGCTCTAAAATGGATTTGATTAAGGTGGTTACCGTGGTTTTGCCGTTTGTGCCGGTGATACCGATGATTTTCATTTTCTGCTCGGGATGGTCAAAGAACGCCGCTCCCAGAGCTGCCAGCGTTTTTCTGGTATTCTCTGCAGAAATGACAGTAACCTCTTCCGGGATATCCCCGTAGGTCGCACCGTCCTGCACTACGACTGCCGTTGCGCCCTTTTCCAGCGCGGAGGCGATATATTTATGTCCGTCGGTTTCGTATCCTACGATGCACACAAAAACAAAGCCGGGCTCTGTTTTTCTGGAATCGTAGCACACGCCGGTGATTTCTTTTTCCATACTTCCCGAAACGGTTGTTACGGGAATCCGGTCAAACAATGCTGATAATTTCATGTCTGCTCCTTTCCGGCTAAGACTAATCCTCCACCGTACCTTCCACATCCAGGAAGCGGAATTCAACTTCTACAACCTCACCGCGGGCAATTGCCGAGCCTGCAGCAGGCTTCTGACTTTCCGCAATGGTACGGTCGTTATCTTCGCCGGTTGCACCGGCGCCCACAATGCTCAGGTTCAAGCCCTGCGCCGTTAAAATGGTGCGGACCTCGGACAGCGTTTTTCCGGTTACATCGGGAACGGTAACCGTGGCGGTTTCCTCCGTTCCTTCTGTGTAGAGTACCACAACCGAGCCGGCATTCACCGTTGCGCCAAAGGAGGGCATCTGCGCCGTCACAACATTGCCGCCGCCAACGATGGTATATTTAAGACCCATATCTTCAATTTTTGTTTTTGCCGCTGCAAGGTCTAACCCTACCACATCGGGAACTGCCACGTCGATGGAGGTTTTTTCCTCTGTGGTATACTGAGGCTCAACACCTAAGTATTTTAAGGTGTCTTCCATGATTTTACCTACAACAGGTGCCGCAACCGCACCACCGTAGTAGGAACCCAGAGACGGTTCGTCAACCACAACCAGGCAGGCAATCTGCGGATCGTTTGCAGGAGCAAATCCCACGAAGGATGCGATGTATTTTCCCTGACCTCTGGGGATTTTCTCCGATGTACCCGTTTTACCGGCTACACGGTAGCCCTTGATGTATGCGTTCTGACCGGAACCGGTATCAACCGCGTTTTCCAGGAGAGCGCGAACGGTTTTCGATGTTTCTTCTGATACAATCTGCCGTACAACAGTCGGTTCCATTTTTTTCACAACGTTGCCGTCCTCGTCGGTCAGCTCTTTTACCAGATAGGGCTTCATCAGCGTACCGCCGTTTGCAATGGCGGAAACCGCAGAAATCAGCTGAAGCGGCGTCACTTTCTGACCCTGACCGAAGGATGCGGTTGCAAGCTCTACGATATTGAACTGCTCTTCCGTAAAGAACACACCACTCGCTTCACCCGGCAGATCGAAGCCTGTTTTATCGTTAAAGCCAAATGCTTTGTAGTATTCCTTGAATTTCTCTATACCGACACGCTGTCCAACCTCGATAAATACGGGGTTACATGAGTTTTTAACACCGTCTTTAAAGGTTTCGGGTCCATGTCCGCTTTCCTCGGCACAGTGAATGGTTCTGTCTGCCACTTCTTTGAAGCCCGGGCAGAAGAAGTTATCCTCCGGCGTAACAACACCTTCCTCCAGCGCCATAGACATGGTCATAATCTTAAAGCAGGAACCGGGCTCATAAGAGTCAACAACCGCTTTATTACGCCACATTTTGTTTTTTGCTTCCACTACAGCTTTGTCGTATTCCTCTTCGTCTTCTATTTCATCCAGACGGCGAAGGGTTACTTCGTCAATCAGCTCGTTGGGTGTGTTCAGGTCGAAGTTCGGCATCGTTGCCATAGCAAGCACTTCTGCTGTGTTTACGTCCATAACAATTGTGGCAACACCCTCTGCCGCCTCTGTCTGATTATATACATTTGCCAAATGCTTTTCTGCAAAATGCTGAATGGTTTCGTCAATGGTCAGCACAACATTCAGGCCATTTTCAGAATCAATGTGTTTTTCCTCCTGGAAGGGCATATCTGTTCCATGTGCATTTTTCAGCGTTACCACACGGCCCGGAACACCGGAAAGCTCGTCATCATAAACCATTTCGATGCCGCCCAGACCCTGGTTGTCACGGCCGGTAAAGCCGATAACATGGGATGCAAAGGCGCCGTAAGGGTAATACCGTTTTGTGTCCTCCTTAAAGTAGATTCCTTTTAAGTTAAGAGCACGAACCTCATCCGCCACCTCGGATTCCACTTTTCTTTTAATTTCCACATCTTTGGCATCCTTGGTAAGCTTCGGTTTCAGTTCTTCCGGATCCAGCTCCAGAATTTCACCCAGCTTGTTTGCCAGCTCATCAATGGCGTATTCCGCTTTTTTGATTTCCTCGGGGTTCACCGAGATTGTTTCAGCAGAGGAGCTTACCGCAAGGGTTTTTCCGTTTCTGTCATAGATGGTTCCTCGAGCAGAAGAAACCTGATAGTCACGGGTTTGCTGCTCGATGGCACCGGTACGGTATTTTTCGCCGTCAAAAATATGAATTTTCAGGATATACAGTCCAAGTATCACAAATAATGCCGTGAAAAACAGCATGACATTAAACATTCTTTTCCGAAGATCGGTTTTCGGTGCCTGTATTGCCATGTTTTACGCTCCTTATCTATCAAATTTCTTTCCTGCAGGTTTATTTTTTCCTGTTTTTTACATATTTTTTCTCAATATTTGTCAGAAAAAAAATCCCTTCAACGAAATTTCGTGCGAAGGAAAGTTCCTTCACACGAATAATGGATTCTCTATCATGTTATGTCTGGATTTACGCAAAATATTCCACAACGCCGGCAAAAAATTCCTTTACGGATTCCACAATAGAGTTGCCGCCGCTGGTTTTGGTCACTTCGTTTTCCTGGTCTAAATTGATGTAAACGGTCTGCGCTTTGGAGGGCTGACCCATGTTAAAGTCGTCCTGAGCGATTCTTTCGATATTATTAAGGTCTAAAGCCTGGTCTATTTTAAACTGCAGCTTCTGATTTTCGCTGATAGTTTCAGAAAGCAGCGCGTTCTTCTCCTCTAATTTTTCATAACCGGATGTGAGCATCAAGCCACGAAACAAGACGGTAAATGCCATCACCAGCAATATCACAACGGACAAAACCGTACCACGGTTGGAGTTAGCCTTAGTATGACGTTTGGTGTTTGTATTTACTTTTTTCGACTTGTTGCTTGTCTTAATCATAACGCCACCCGATGTCCGTTTATTTGTGATTTTTGTTACTTCTCTCCGATCATAGCCCCGGTAGCCGTAATCGTCCTTGTAAGCCAGGTTATCGTTTCTCATCTGCTTAGTCCTCCAGACCGTTTATTTCATTTTTTCAAATATACGAAGGTGCGCACTGCGCGCTCTTGGGTTTTCTGCAAGTTCTACCTCGCCGGGGGCAATGGGCTTTCTGGTAATTACCTTACCCTGCGAGGTTTTGCCGCATACACAGACCGGAAGGTTTCCCGGGCAGGTACAACCTTTTGCCAGCCGTGTATACACATTTTTTACGATTCGGTCTTCCAATGAATGGAAGGTGATAATGCAAAGTCTTCCGCCGGGCTTTAAAACGGAAATGAAATCCTCCACCGCCTGGGCAAGCCCCGAAAGCTCGTTATTGACTTCTATCCGCACTGCCTGAAAGGTTCGCTTTGCCGGATGCGGACCATCCAGCCTTGCGCCCTTGGGCACCGCTTTTTTGATAACGGATACTAACTGACCCGTTGTCTCAATAGGTCCACTTTCCCGTTCTTTTACAATAAATTCTGCGATACGTTTTGCCCAGCGGTCTTCCCCGTAGGAGAAAATCACATCGGCAAGGGCTTCTTCGGAATACTCA